>JAAZHB010000012.1 GCA_012510935.1 Clostridiales bacterium | reverse complement strand
TTTAAAGGTCATGAGATTCAACTAAGAGCAAACTATTCATATCTTACTCTAGAAAATGTTTTCGATACAAAGGACGATTCACTCTTCAAGCTAATTTCAGAAATTGCTGATTATGTTGGACCTTTGGAAAATGAACGTTTTAGAACAGGTTTTGTTTTTGAAAGAAATGGAAGCAAGATAACATATCATAAGACACTTCCTTTTGCAAAGGTTGATAATGTTGTTGGAGACATCATCATTAGGCAGACTGGAAGAATATATGATGATTGGAATGAATATGGGCAGGAATTGAATGCTAATGATATTGTAATGCTGTAAAATAGGAGTTTAAAATGAAGAAGTGTGAGTTACGTCAATCTGCAATTCTGGAATATATGAAACAGATTATTTCAGAGAAGGGTTTCCCACCTACAATAAGGGAGATTTGTCAGGCTCTTGATATTAAGTCAACATCCACTGTTCATAAAGATTTAGAGGTGCTTGAAGCAAGTGGCCTTGTAACAAAAGACCCTACTAAGCCAAGGACAATCTATCCAACAGAAATGTTGCCAATTAATAAGAGAAATGCAGCCGCTGCGAATTCATCTGAATATTTCCCGTCCAATGATAATCTTATTTCTGATAGTAACATGGTTAGCCTTCCTGTTATTGGAAGAGTTGCTGCTGGTACTCCAATTCTATCTGAGGAAAATGTAGAAGATGTCATTCCTATGCCAGCTAGATTTGTTGGTCCTGGAAATAACTTCATACTTACAGTACATGGAGAAAGTATGATACAAGCTGGTATCAACGACGGAGACTTTATTATTGTTCAAGAATGTCTTGAAGCAAAGAACGGTGATATTGTGGTTGCTATGATTGATAACGAATTCGATTGTGAATCAACGGTTAAAAGATTCTTTAAGGAAAATGGTCACATTAGATTACAGCCTGAGAATGATTCTATGGATCCAATAATTGTAAATGATTGTAAAATTGTTGGAAAAGTTAAAGGTGTATTTAGATATCTTAACTAACCAGCATTGACTACAAAGGGTGCAGATTCAAGAAGCCTTTGAATATGCACCCTTTGTTTATTTTGATAATAATGAGATTTAGTTCTTCTTATAATTAGCTAGAATAATGTTCCAACCCCAAAGGTAAGAGCAGATACTATTAATCCTGCTATTATTACGCCAATGGCAATAGCCGGAAAAGCTCTTCTTAGCCTCATATCAAGCATAGCTGCTACCAAGGCTCCAGTCCATGCACCAGTTCCGGGAAGCGGAATAGCAACTAATACAACAAGTCCAAAAAACTCAGCTTTTTGAACAATATCTTTCTTTGCATCGGCCTTAGCTTCCATTCGCAATACAACTCTATTGAGTTTATCGCTTTTCCCACGCATCCATTCAAACACTTTACGAATAAAAATTATTATAAATGGGACTGGAACTAGATTACCCAGGACAGATATTATAAAAGCTTCTTGGACTGACAGCCCACCAATGACGCCATATGGCAAAGCTCCTCTAAGTTCAATAACGGGAATCATTGACATAAAAAATGTTATTATACCTGTTTTCATTTATTTTGCCTCAATTAAAAATGCTTTATATCCCTTATAGGCTTCGTATAAATCACTTTTACTAATTGCTTCCCAAGGAGCATGCATACTTAACACGGCAAGGCCGCAATCTACTACTTGCATTCCGTAAAGTGAAAGAATATATGCAATTGTGCCTCCCCCGCCAACATCTACTTTACCAAGTTCTGCAGATTGATATACAACATCGTTGTCATCCATTATTCTTCTTAATTGAGCAAGGTATTCAGCATTAGCATCGCTTGAACTTGACTTTCCTCTGCCACCTGTATACTTGCAGAAAACAAGACCATGTCCCAATCTTGATGCATTTGCCTTGTCGAACCTATCTCTATATAGAGGATCATAAGCTCCATTTACATCAGAAGAGAGCATTCTAGAGTTCCTCAAACATCTTGTAAGACTTAGCTCATTGTATACTCCAATTCTGTCAAGTACCTCTCTCATTGTATCCTCAAAGAAATGTGATTCCATTCCTGTAGCTCCCACACTACCAATTTCTTCCTTATCGACAAAAAGTCCGCAAGAAGTTACCTTAGGATTCTCTACTTCAATCATAGCAACAGCAGATGGATATGAGCAGCATCTGTCATCGTGGCCATAAGATAGAATCATGCTTCTATCAAAGCCTGCTTCTCTAGCTCGTCCTGCAGGAACAGCTTCTATCTCTGCTGACCATAAATCATCTTCTTCGATATCATAGGTATCTTTAAGCAATTTGAGTATATTTGCTTTAACGGCATCTTTCTCTTCACCTTCAAGTGGTTTACTACCAATTAGAATATCTAGGTCTTCGGCTTCAATTACCTTTGATGCTTTCTTGTTCATTTGTTCTTGTGCAAGATGAATTAGCAGATCACTTACAAAGAAAACTGGATCTTCTGGCTTCTCACCAATTGAGATTTTAACCTTAGTTCCATCCTTCTTACAAACTACGCCATGTAATGCAAGCGGTAGTGTAACCCATTGGTAACTCTTAATCCCGCCATAATACTGTGTATTGAAATAAGAAAGCTCATCACTCTCATATAATGGATTCTGCTTTAAATCCAGCCTTGGAGAATCTATATGTCCGCCAAGAATATTCATTCCATCCTGGATAATGTCTTCTCCAATGTTTAGCATCATAACTGCCTTGCCCATGTTAACCGCAAAAACTTTGTCCCCACATTTCAGGGTATCTCCTGCAGCAATAACATTATTAAGATCAATATATCCGGCTTTCTTCGCCATATCAACAAGAAGGTCTGTACACTCGCGCTCTGTCTTTCCCTCACTCAAAAAATCAATATAATCGGAACTTAGTTCCTCAAGTCTATTTGTGTCTACACTATCATAATATGTCCATGCATTTTCTAACTTCATATAAGTCTTCCCTCCCATACATTTATTTTAATATGTTATCACATAGACGGTTCTCAAACAACAACCAAAGAGTCACTTATCTTCTTTATCTCTCAGATTTTAATTTAATAAAGAAAACAACGGCATTGACGAAAATGCCGTTGTTCCCTTAGGGAAATTAATTAATACTACTATCATTTACAAATAGTAAATAATAATTGAACCTATTCATGATCCTTATTAATAAGTCTCTCTACATAAGAAGTATGTAGAAGATGATGTGCCTTCTCACCATTAGGCTCACCAAGATATTCCTCATATAGTTTAACTATCATAGGATTCTCGTGTGACTTACGAATGGCTTTATTCTTATCAAGAGTATAAAGGCCCTTAGCTCTCTCACTTCTTACATCAATATTATTACGAACCTTTGCAGGAACATGAGGCTGTCCACCACCATTTACACATCCACCCGGACATGCCATGATTTCAATGAAGTGATAGCTCTTCTCGCCAGATTTAACCATATCTAGAAGCTTTCTTGCATTTGCAAGACCTGATGCAACTGCAACTCTAACCTCTCCAATAGGCTCAACATTATATGATGCTTCCTTAATTCCTTCAACGCCTCTAACGTCCTTGAAATCAAGATCAATTAGTTCCTCGCCTGTAATTACTTCAACTGCTGTTCTAAGCGCAGCTTCCATAACTCCACCAGTTGCTCCAAAGATTACTCCAGCACCAGTGTACTCGCCAAGAGGATTATCAAACTCTTCGTCAGGAAGATTAGCAAAATCTATACCTGCTTCTGTAATCATCTTTCCAAGTTCGCGTGTTGTCAATGCATAGTCAACATCAGGATATTCATTTGCAGACTGGTCTTCTCTACCTACCTCAAACTTCTTTGCAGTACAAGGCATAATAGAAACAGAGACTAGCTTCTCCAAAGGAATATTAAACTTCTCAGCATAATATGACTTTAGAACAGCACCAAACATCTGCTGTGGAGATTTGCATGTAGATAAATTTGGAATCATATCTGGATAATAATGCTCACAGTATTTTACCCAACCAGGAGAACATGATGTAATTAGTGGCAGTGTTCCACCATTCTTTACTCTATTAATAAACTCATATCCTTCTTCAATGATTGTAAGGTCAGCTGCAAAGTTAGTATCAAAGGCTTTATCAAACCCAAGTCTCTTCAATGCTGCAGCAATTTTACCTTCAACCTCTGTACCAACTGGCATACCGAAGCACTCGCCTAGCCCAACTCTTACTGAAGGAGCAGGCTGTACAATTACAACCTTATCAGGATCTGCAATAGCTGCCTTTACATCAGCAGTACTGTCCTTCTCGTGGAGTGCTCCTGTAGGACATGCAACAATACATTGTCCGCAATTTACACAGCTGGTTTCAGCTAATGGTAAATTAAATGCGCTTCCAACATATGTGTCAAAGCCTCTCTCGTTAGCACCGATTACTCCAATTCCCTGTAGGTTCTCACATGCTCCAACACACCTACGACATAGAATACATTTATTGTTATCTCTTACGATTGAAGCTGATGATTCATCAATATCAAATGAATTCTTTTCTCCTGAATAATAACCAGTATTTTCAACACCATATCTCTGACATAGGTTCTGAAGTTCGCAATGTCCACTTCTTGAACAACCAAGGCAATCTTGATTGTGATCAGACAAAATAAGTTGAAGAGTTTTTCTTCTATAGTCCTTAATCTTCTCTGTATTTGTATATGCTACCATTCCATCTTTGCATGGGAAAACACATGCAGCTACAAGACTTCTTGCACCAACAACTTCACATACGCATATTCTACAAGCTGCAATTGCATTGCAATCTTTAAGATAGCATAGTGTAGGAACATCTATTCCCGCTGCTCTAGCCGCCTCCAATAGCGTGGAGCCATCTGGAACAGTAACTTCAATATTATCTATTGTTACTCTAATATCTGCCATTTTTAACCCTCCTTGCTATTTCTTATAGATTGCATCAAAACTACAATTATCAATACATACGCCGCACTTGATACACTTAGTTGTATCAATAACATGAGGCTGCTTAATATCTCCGCTGATTGCTCCAACAGGACAGTTACGAGCACACTTAGTACAGCCCTTACATTTGTCAGGATCAATATTATAGCTCATAAGAGCCTTACATACGCCTGCAGGACATCTCTTCTCAAGAATATGTGCTTCATATTCGTCTCTGAAGAAGTTAAGTGTTGATAGAACTGGGTTAGGTGCTGTCTGACCTAGACCGCATAAAGCATTTGCTTTAATATAATGAGCTAGCTCCTCAAGCTTATCAAGATCTTCCATCTCACCATTACCTTCAGTAATCTTAGTAAGAATTTCTAGCATTCTCTTTGTACCGACTCTACAAGGTGTACACTTTCCGCAAGATTCACTTACCGTAAAGCCAAGGAAGAACTTAGCAATATCTACCATACAATTGTCTTCATCAAGAACAATCATTCCACCTGAACCCATCATACAACCAATTGATGAAAGTGATTCATAATCTATCTTAATATCATAGAACTTTGATGGTATGCATCCACCTGACGGTCCACCAGTCTGAGCCGCCTTAAACTTCTTACCGTTTGGAACTCCGCCACCAATATCCTCAATAATCTGTCTCAAAGTTGTGCCCATTGGTACTTCAACGAGTCCTGTATTATTAATCTTTCCACCTAGAGCAAATACCTTTGTACCCTTAGCAGTATCTGTACCAGAATTTGCAAACCATTCTGAACCTCTAAGAATAATCTGTGGAATATTTGCATAGGTCTCAACATTGTTAAGAATTGTTGGTGATTCGAAAAGTCCCTTTACAGCTGGGAACGGAGGACGGGCATGTGGCTCACCTCTATTGCCTTCAATGGAAGTCATTAATGCTGTCTCTTCGCCGCAAACAAATGCTCCAGCTCCTAATCTTAAATCAATATCAAAGTCAAAGTCTGTTCCGAAAATATTCTTTCCAAGAACACCATATTCTCTTGCTTGGTTAATTGCAATCTTTAGCCTTTCGATAGCAATTGGGTACTCAGCTCTTACATATATATATCCCTGGTTTGAACCAATCGCATATCCAGCAAGTGCCATAGCTTCAAGAATTGAGTGAGGGTCACCTTCTAGAATTGAACGATCCATAAATGCACCAGGGTCACCTTCATCTGCATTGCAGCATACATATTTCTGCACCTCACCTCTGTTGCCAGAAGCGAAAAGCCATTTCTTTCCAGTTGGGAAGCCTGCTCCACCTCTTCCTCTTAGGCCTGAATCAAGAACTGTCTTGATTACATCATCAGGAGTCATTTCCTTAAGCGCTTTGCCAAGTGCGAGATAGCCGTCTCTTGCAATATATTCATCAATCTTTTCAGGATTAATTCTTCCGCAATTTCTTAGTGCCAGTCTCATTTGGTCATTATAGAAGCTAGATTCCTCAAATGGGATATCTGTTCCATCAAGAGATTCCTCTCTCATCAAATATTCTTCAACAGGCTCTCCACCAATAATATGCTCATGGAAAATTCTTTCAGCCATATCAGGCATCACGAGCTGGTAGAATACTGCTCCTGGATAAATTACAACAATAGGTCCTTTTGCGCATAAACCCTGACATCCTGTCTGAACAATCTCGATTTCTCCAGACTTTCCTTCAGCTTCTGCTAGTTCATTGAACTTATCCATAAGTTCCTTTGAATGATTGGAAGTACATCCGGTACCTCCGCATACCAAAATATAGGTCTTTTCAGCATCTGCGTCGCCTCCGAAGCGTATGCCTACCTGACCCTGCTTTGTATCTCTAATTGTATATAGATCTTGCAGTGATTTCATAATATCAACCTCCGTAGTCACACCTTACTGCACATACTTTGCAAGAATTCCAGGTACATCATCTGGTCCAATCTTGCCATAAACATCTCCGTCTACGATCATTACTGGTGCTAGTCCACATGCACCAACGCATCTACAGGTTTCAATAGAGAACAACCCATCTGGAGTGCATTCGCCATCCTTAATTTTAAGTTCGCGTTCTACTCTTTCTAGAATATCTCCAGAACCCTTTACATAGCATGCAGTTCCTAGACATACCGAAACCTCATATCTACCCTTTGGAGACATAGAGAATTGTGCATAAAATGTTGCAATCCCATATATTTTCTCAATTGGTATACCGGTTTCATCTGCAATAATCTTCTGCACTTGATATGGCAAATAGCCATAAATCTCCTGTGCATTCTGCATAATAGGCATTAGCGAGCCCTTCTGATCTTTATATTGCTCAATAACTTTAAGTAATTGAGACTTCTGTTCTTCTGTGCCCTTAAAAGGTACATTTGAAATTCTCATCAGGTTAACTCCTCCTTCATTTAATAAATGTGCTTCATTATTTTCCATTTTAGAATAAATTATCAAACTAAACAAGAATAATTAATTTCTAATCAATAAATTGTGTTAAGATAACTATAATCGATATTGAAATCAGTAATGTATAGGAGATAAAGCAATGATTTTCCCATCATTTTTATCAAAGACAAATAAAACTACAATAGGAATCTGTGCTCCAAGTGCAGGTGTTGGGCATAAAATTGACTCATTTGATAAATCACTTGAGGCTCTAAAGTCCGCCGGCTTTAAGCTTCTTGAGACCAAAAGTGTGCGAAATATAGGTGAAAAAGCCTCATCAGCTGAAGTAAGAGCCAATGAATTTAACGAATTAGTCCTCAATGATGACATTGGTATAATCCTTTCCGCGTCAGGCGGAGACTACTGTATGGAAGTATTACCATATATAAATACGGATAATTTTCTAACAAATCCTAAGTGGGTATGCGGCTCAAGTGATCCTACAAATGTTGTTTATTATTTAACAACGAAGCTTGATATCGCAACTATTTATGGGGTTAATGCCGGCTCTTTCGATTGGTCACCATTGCATGAATTTCAGAAAAATGCTATTGCAATTCTAAAAGGAAATTTAATTGAACAATCATCTTTTGACTACTATGATGCATCAAGGAGCTGGTCTGATAATATCTCTTTAGACACGAAGGTATATTGGGATACATTACCTAAAGCTCCCGTTGATGTATCCGGGAGATTAATTGGAGGATGCTCAGATTGTATTTCTAACCTTATTGGCACACCTTATGATGGTACATCCGATTTTGTAGATAAATACGCAGAGGAAGGAATTATATGGTATTTTGACCCATTCGAGACAAGCTCTATATCATTTCATCTTCTTATGCTAAAAATGAAATATGCTGGATATTTTCGTGGAGCAA
>JAAZHB010000107.1 GCA_012510935.1 Clostridiales bacterium | reverse complement strand
GGCTACCATGGTTGGACCGCTTCCTGACATCAATATTTTATCTGCCTTGAGGTGCTTCTTCATAGCATCAGCCATCTTACTAGCTTCATCATAGAAGTTTAAGGTATATTCTTCCATTATATTAGTCCACAATCCAGCCATTCCATTTTGTCTCACCTCCGAATTGTATCTAGGAAGCTTGTCTATTGCTTCATACACTTCTTTGGTAGATACCGCAATCCCTGGATTCATTATAATAACAGTTCTTTCAATGGGCTGAATCGGTGTTACAACATCTCCAATGCCTTCCATCAACGCCGCCACACTAGCAGCTTCAACTCCATTAAGTTCCCCCAGCTCACCCTTGTTCATAAGAGCATTCATGGAAATCGAGAACGGGATGTCTGCACCTATGGTTGCTCCTGTCTCCATCAACTCTTTCAGATTGAACGGATTCCCACAAATTTTATTAATACCAAGCATGGCAACTGCTGCATTTCCGCTTCCACCAGCAATCCCTGCCGCTATAGGTAGTTTTTTATCCACAATAATAGATATGGTACTGGGGACGCCTAGCAATTTTTCATCCGTCACCTCAAGAGCCTTTAGCTTTTGCAAAAAAGTGGCAACCGCCTTTGTAACAAGATTCGACTCAAGCGGTGGCAAACTCTCGGGAGTCTCCGAGTCGAAGTGAACTCTTAAAGTAATTCCTTCTAAATCAATCTCGTCCCATGCAACTTTTGGATCTAGGACACCGCCAGAAATTGCAAAATCGTCATGTAATCCAATCCCCTGCATCACAGACTCAATATTATGATAGCCGTCCGGCCTGCGACCGATGACATCAAGCGACAGATTTATCTTTGCATATGAACCTAATCTAATCACTGTTAAACCTCATATAGTTATATCTTATTTCTTAGAAAAAGGGGTGTCTTGGTTTAAGACACCCCTCAAATATACTACTTCTTCTTGCCCTTCTTTGCAGGCGTTTTTGCTTTTGCTACCGGCTCAGCAATGTTCTTCTTGCGAGATGGTGCAGGTGCCTTAACCTTATATACATTTGTTAGATAATCAGCACATATGATGTTCTTCACATACTCAGGCTCGGACTTAGATTTCTTTGCTCTCTTCTTTGCAAGCTTTGCTTCCGCCTTCTCGTGCTCCTCAGTTACTTCTTCAATTGTCTTGCCAGTTCTCTTAGCTTCCTTATAAGGATTAAACTGCTGTGGTTCAAGGTTCTTATCCTTCTTATCTCCACCCATCTTATCCTTCTGCTGCTTAACCGAGATAACCATGATTACTCCCATCATGACAAACATCATTACCATGTTTACTGTTGTCATCATCTTCTGATTAATCGTTGTAAAAGAAATTTGAACAGGCTCTGATAGTGTTGATCCGTCTGCTGCTGCAAAGCCTTCATTAATTACTAAAGTATACTTTGAATTATTCAAAGCCTTATAGTCTGATGTAGTATCAGCTACTACAAGAATCATTCCTTCTTCCGTAGTGCTAACATACAAATCAATAGGAACCTTATTTCCCTCAGCATCAACAAGCTTTACTGCCTTCGCTGGTTCATTATCAATAAGAGCCTTATTGAAATACAGCTTCACACTCAAGTTGTCAATAGAGGTGTTTGTCTGCCCATCTGTAGGGAACGATTTCTCTAGCTTAAATTCCCCATCATCTGCAAAACAAGCTGCCGCACTCGCCATTACCATCATTGCTGCTAGTACAGCAATAAGACCACGTTTTCTCATTAGTCTTCTTCCTCCAATTGTTCTAATCTCTTGCGCTTAAGCGCATCTTTATCCTGTCGTTTACTGCGAAAAAATGTCCTTAACAATTCGCCACACTCTTCGCCAAGAACTCCAGTTGTAACCTCCATCTGGTGGTTAAGTCTCTCATCACAAACTACCTTGCAAAGGGAACCACAAGCCCCATTCTTAGGGTCCATCGCGCCAATTACCAGTCTGTCCATTCTCGCAAGAACCATTGACCCCGCGCACATAAAGCACGGCTCAAGTGTTACATACAAGGTGCATCCCATCAACCATTTTGCATTAAGAGCCTTCTCTGCAGCCCTTATTGCAAGCATCTCTGCATGTGCTCCCGAAGATTTATTCATCTCTACGAGGTTGTGCGTTCTTGCGATAATTTCACCATTTCTCACGATAACCGCCCCAACAGGAACCTCGTCAAGCCCTGCGGCTTTCTGAGCTTCACATAGCGCTGCTCTCATGTAATTTTCGTCTTCGCAATTTATACCCAAATTCTTGCAATCCATTTTAGCATTTTATCATTTTACACTTGTATTTTCAATAGTTATTCGCTACATTGCCGCAGTTCTTGCCGCAGTTACAAGAGTTTATTAACAAAAGATATTATTGGGTTAATGTCGTAAATCCAACCAGCAATTATTGATGAATCGAGGAGATTCCCAATATATG
>JAAZHB010000106.1 GCA_012510935.1 Clostridiales bacterium | reverse complement strand
GATAGAGGACTTAATGGATAAAAGGAAATAAACAAGGAAATGATAAAGAGCCGTTTAATGAAAAACGGCTCTTTTGCTACGATAATATTTAATAATGCTGTCTATGAAAATTAAGCTTCTTTAAATTAATTTTTCTGTAGGGCGAACAAATAAAGCCCAAACTTCTGTTATATGCCTTAAATCCCCATGTTGCATAGAACGAATTACGCTTCTTGTGTTTGCGCAAGAACTCTCTTTCTTTCCCGCCAAAATCTGTAATTCCGCCATCTTTGATGCACTCAATTAAGTCATCATTGCAGGTTATTGGCCTGTCGAAAAGCGTAAAGCCTGTTCCAACATATTCTTCTTTATGCGAGTCTGACCCTCCAGTGCAAAAAATATCAAAGGACCTAGAAAGGGCACATGCATCTTCATTGGCCTCAATTGTCTCACAGGTGTTAAAGCCTTCTAGAAAATCAAATTTGCGTGCAAAATTCGGATGATTCTTCAGCCTCTTAAAGAGCATAGCGCTTGAACTGCGCAGCCCAAATGGGTGCGCTGGACCAAGAATTCCGCCATAATGGTGTACTAGCTTTTCAAGAAGCGAAACCGACATTCCGCGAATTTGTAAAATTTTCAGTTCAACATCATCTGGCATTATTACAATAAAATGACCGGCGTCATATGTATCATATTCAATGCCTTTTAAGACAACGAAATCATCTGGCATATTCGCTTTATTAGCTTCCCAGTAATTATAACCTTTGTAAGAATCGTGGTCTGTAACTAACATGCCATCGAATCCTTTTTCTTGCAATAATTCAATATATCTTTCTATCGGAATATTTGAATCGATAGAACCTGCTTTTGTGTGGCAATGCATATCGAACTTCATATGTCATCACTTCCTTTAACACTTGTTTTCTATGGTATATAGTTTATACCTCACATTGCTTTTAAACAACAGATATTGATTAAATTTTATTTGCATGACACTTTCTTGTCATGAATATGATTGCTTGAATATGTGTAACCAATAATTCTATATAAACGAAAGCACAATTTTACAAATGCATAGATTTAATAGTATAATTCTATATATTAATAATCCTAAAAGTACAATTACTGTATATGAAAGGAGAACTAAACCAATGAAGTATGAAATTAAGGGAGAGACACTACCCGTTCTAATTTGCAATTTAGAAAATGGAGAGGGTGTAATTACAGAGGGCGGCAGTATGTCATGGATGTCGCAGAACATGAAGATGGAGACAACATCGGGAGGTGGCGTTGGAAAAGTATTTGGAAGAATGCTTTCAGGTGAGAAGCTTTTTCAGAATACATATACTGCTCAAAATGGAGAAGGCATGATTGCGTTTGCAAGTAGTTTTCCAGGCTCGATTAAAGCTTTTGAGATAGAACCAGGTAAAGAGCTTGTTACTCAGAAATCAGCATTTCTTGCAAGCGAGAAAAGTGTAAAGTATGAGATTTTCTTCAATAAGAAAATTGGAGCAGGACTTTTTGGCGGAGAGGGTTTCATAATGCAGAAATTCTCCGGACAAGGATTGATGTTTGCGGAGTTTGATGGACATGTAGTTGAATACGATCTTGCAGCTGGACAGCAGCTGGTTGTTGATACTGGGTATCTTGCTGCAATGACTGCAACTTGCTCAATGGACATTGTGACAGTTCCCGGTGCTAGGAATATGCTTCTTGGTGGAGAAGGTTTATTTAATACTGTTATTACAGGGCCTGGCCATATCTGGCTTCAGACAATGCCGGCAAGCAATGTTGCAGGAGTTCTTAAACCTTATATGGTGACAGAGTAGACCTACAATAAACAATAACAATAATAAAGATATATAGCTGAATGAAAAGGTGAGTATTTTTACCAGAATTTCAGCCTTAATACTAAGAAAGGCGTAACCAATTTCGGTTACGCCTTTCGAGTCTTTATGACTATGTGGTTTAGAAATCTGTTAGAATATTGTATCCGTCACATTCATTGACATATGTTTCAATTAATGAAGCCGCGCCCTTCAGTCCTGTGCGTGCTGTATTAATGAGAAGGTCATAAGAATCTGTCGAACCCCATTTGCAATCTGTGTAGAATTCATAGTGTCTACGCCTATTCTTATCAACTTTCTTAATTAACTTTGCAAGCTGCTCGCGGTCATCAATGTTTGGTTCACCCTCTAGATGGTATGTCTTTGTACGAGCCTGAAGTCTGTCAAGCCTTGCCTCTATTGGTGCAAAAATAAAGATACTTACATGCTTTGTGTCGCGAAGAATATAGTCAGCGGAACGACCGATTATTACACAATTACCTTCTTCTCCAAGCTTGCGAATAAGGTTATACTCGTTTTGCTGTATGTCATCAAAAGGGTTAGCTTGAAAAGCATCAATTGTACCCCATAGAGAACTAACCGCATAGCTAGGCACATTCTCCTCATTCTTCCTGATAAAGTCTTCGTGTAGCCCTGTCTCGAGCGCTGTCTTTGCAATGAACTCGTCATCATAGAACTTCAAACCCATTGTCTCAGCAAGATGCTTGCCAACCTCGTGACCGCCACTTCCGAATTTCCTATCAATTGTAATTATAATTTTTTCAGCCATTTTAAACCTCCTCTGAGTTCCTTTATCTGAATTTTACTACTCACATTCTGAAGACGCAACTGCTTCAGCAAACATCCTGGCCTTATCTATATCTGCAAAAACTGCTCTCGCATTGTCATCTCTACCGCCGCCGCGACCATCAAAGGCTGGCAAGAATTTCTTGATAATCTCTCCGCATTTATAGGTACTTGCCGCCGAATAAAGCATGACGGTGCTTGACTTAATATCTATAATAATTAGCAAACTCTCGCTGCCAACAATCTCAAGAAGCTCGAAACCAAATTTTACTAGCTCTTGAGCATCAAAGATTGAATATTCGCAAACGATTACTGAACCATTCGCCAAAGAGTCTTCTGCAATCTCCTCGGCAAGCTTGTTTTTCTCGTTTTGCATAGCATAGGCAGACAACTCATTGACTCTTTCTTTCAACACTGATTGTCTTTCGTCTTGAACATCCAATTTATGCACTAAATCTTCTGGCTTGCAAGAGAAACGACTTGCTACTGAAGATAATATCTTAGTATCGCGGCTTAGCTTATCTAGGGCCTTGCTTCCGCAATCGAAATATATTCTTGTCATACCCTTATTGACTTCAGCCTTATAAATAGAGATAAGACCTATCTCGCCAGTGTTGTGAACATGGGTGCCACAACATGCAATACAATCAAAAGGTTGCAACTTGCCATCAACCAAATCATCTTCATAGTCAATATAATCGTGGTCAGAACCAGCATACATGTAGTTTGAATCTTCATCCGGTGAATAATCGCCAACAGTAACAACGCTGACCATCCCATCGTGTGGTACATTTTTGCGTACAGGCATTACCCTTGATGCTTCATAATTCTCAAAGAAACTTACATTAACCGGTAAATTGTTCCTAATTGCCTCATTAACATCTAACTCCGCCTCGTGAAGCTCTTTATCAGTAAGAAGTTTTCCGCCCAGATCTATATCAATTGTTATATAGTCATCGCCCATATGGAAACCCTTATTTACGCCTCCAACAAGTCTGTGCAAAGCGCCGCTGAGCATATGTTCACCAGTATGACGAATTGTATTAATCATTCTTTTCTCATCATCAATCTCAAGGAACACAATTTCGCCTGCTTTAAATGTACCTTCTGGAGCAGAGGTTAGATGAAAGACATCGCTTTCAGTACCATTATCATAGACATAGGTTATATCGAAGCAGTCAATTACCTCACCGTTGTCCTTGCATCTATAAACGACACCGACATCAGATGGTTGCCCGCCGCCTTCAGGGAAAAAACATGATGACTCAGTTACGATAGCATCTTTGCCGTCTTTTTGATATACATTCGTTACCTTAGAACTATTTGCTGTTACATAATCTTCTCTGTATAAATATAGTCGCTCTGTTGCCATATGGTCTCCTTTCAAAAGGGGTGAAACAGTGTCTTAAAGCTTGCAGAAATCGCATCTTTTACTTTGCAAAATCGTATCATCAACTTCGTAAAAAAATGTCTTAAAATTTGTGCAATTTGCCGTTAATCGCTTAAAGTATTGAAAATTAGAGTGTTTCACAGTTTTCTCAAAAAAGAACAAACAACAAATGTTCATAAAATTGAAAAAAACTGTTGATAACTTTTTTATTTAAGGGATTGACAAAGCTAGAACTCTTTAATTGCAAGGGTTTCAGCGGTTAACAATGTTAACATGACCCTGTTAACAAAAATGTATACTTTTTTCAAAAAATATGTTAATAAAGCCGAAATCCCACAAATAATGCGGTTTAAAATGTTGTTAACAAAAGCTTCATGAAAAAAGAACATTAGTTAACAAAACCTAATATTTTTTACATTAATCGACTTTTTTCGAGCGCCAAGCTTTAGGTGAATTTGAAGCCTCGAGACTCCAAATTACGGATGACTTATTCGTCTCGAGGCTTCAAATCGTCGAAAGTTGTAAGATCAAGCAGAATCGCTCCTGCTGAATCTATTAGCGATTGGAATATTGGAGCTTTAGTTTTATATTGTCCAACACGATGAATGTAATCTCTAAATATTGAATCTTCAATATCGCGTTCACACGCAACTGCATTTACAATCTCATGACTCATCAGCACAAGCTCGCCTGCAACTGTGAATAGGAGACAAGCATAGATGTCACCACTGATGTGGTAATTCGCTTTATCGACATGAGAGTTGTGGGATTTGTATTTCGTTAGCTTCCAACCATTGTGACATTGGGCAATATTTGCATCCTTAAATTTTGAAAATTTTGTCATATCAAAGCCCATAAGAGCCTCGTCATCAACATCATAAACTGTAATATATTCTGTCCTCATAATATTCATAGCGGCTTCAAAGGTTGAGAGTGCCTTGAAATAAGCCACATCCATCGTTTTTATTCTACGATTAATCGATTCATTTGTGCCATCAAGTGTAAGAAGCACCGAACTGTAGTAATATTCCTCTTCTGCCAAAGTTGTTATAAGAACCCTGAATTCATCCTGACCCTGCCCAGAAATTTCGGTTTTAATCAAGGTTTGAATCCCCGGAGTAATCAGCTTGCTTGCTTTGAGTTTGCTTGAAGGGATATCGCTAAGGTAGCTAGCTGCTTCAATATCACAATCTACAAGTCTCATAATAAAATAATTAATTGTCTCGTATGTCTTTAGTGACTTAGGTGAAACGGCCGCTATTAACTCATCAGTTGAATATTCCTTGCAAAAATCCTTGCTTACGACTTTGTCGTTAATTAGAGCTTCTTCCATTAGGCGCAGTCTCTCGATTGCGTCACTCCTAAAGGGTTTCTCTTTGTCGATTCCTTGAATAACAAATCTGCTCTTAGTAGATAGGCTGTAAGATTTCTCAATAAGAGCAACAGCTAAGCTAATTGGAATTTCTTCAATATTGGCACCCAAGGCTGAAGTCAGAACAGTCCAGCGAAAATCCGCTTCTAGATTGTTCTCAGAGGTCTCTTCGTCTGTTGGGTCAACCTCAAATTCAAAGTAATCATCGATGCCATATTCCGAAAAATCAAGGTGAATAACTTGATAATATTGTCTGCCTTCTTCTTTCTTGTGCGTCCAATCAAGCTTAAGCGCAACAACTCCCATTAGCCTTGTATCAGTGGCCACGACCTTCGTAAGATTAAACTCGGCAAAATGATTGTATCTGCTTGACAGCCGTCCTTCAACAATAGAAAAATGTTCCATAAAGCACCTCCTAATTCTCATAAATTATAACATAAAAATGAGCTATAACTTATTCAATAATCTGCAAAAAATCCAACTGAATAAAAAATGCATATTCAGAAACCAACGCCAAACATAACTTGACATAGGCTTATAACACGAATATAATTTTATAGAATCTTTATCAAGAGCGAGGGAGGGAATGGGCCCTGAGAACTCGCGGCAACCTTAACGGTGTTTTGGTGCCAAATCCCACGGGAGTAGCCATATCCCGATAGATAAGGAGAGATTACAACTCTCTGTCGTGTGGCAGGGGGCTTTTTTTATGGCAAAATTACCAAAAGAGGAGAATATATAATGAGAAGATTTTTCACATCAGAATCAGTTACTGAAGGACATCCAGATAAGGTGTGCGACCAGGTGTCAGATGCAATCCTAGATGCATTACTTGAAAAAGACCCAGATTCTCATGTTGCTTGTGAGACAGCAGCAAAGACAGGTTTTGCAATGTGCTTTGGCGAAGTTACATCAAATGCAGATGTCAACTATGAAGAAGTTGCAAGAAAGGTAATCAAAGAAATTGGTTATGATTGTAAGGAGGCTTGTTTTGATGCTAATGAGATAGATGTAATTATTAGAATTGAGGAGCAGTCCCCAGATATCGCTATGGGTGTATGCGAATCACTTGAGCTTAAAGAAGGTCTTGAGAAAGATAAGTATGCGCAAATTGGAGCTGGAGATCAGGGTATCATGTTCGGATATGCTTGCACCGAGACAGAGTCCCTAATGCCACTTTCAATCGAGCTTTCCCATAAGCTAGCTAAGCAGCTTGCAAAGATTAGGAAAGAAGGAACTTTAGATTATCTACTTCCTGATGGGAAGACACAGGTTACTGTTGAATATGATGACGAAGATAATGTTACAAGAATTGATGCTATCGTAGTTTCAACACAGCACAAGGAACATGTGTCACAAGCTCAGATTAAGAAAGATGTGCTTGAGTATGTTATTAAGCCAATTGTTCCGGCAGAGCTAATCGATGACGCAACAAGATTCTATGTTAACCCAACAGGCAAGTTTGTTATCGGTGGACCTCAGGGCGATTCTGGCCTAACAGGTAGAAAAATCATCGTTGATACATATGGTGGTCACTCAAGCCACGGTGGCGGAGCTTTCTCAGGAAAGGACCCAACGAAGGTAGACCGTTCAGGCGCATATATGGCTAGATATATTGCGAAAAACATCGTTGCAGCGGGATTAGCTACTGAGTGCGAGGTAGAGCTAGCATATGCTATCGGCGTAGCGCAGCCGGTATCAGTTTTCGTAAATACCTTTGGCACAGGCGTAGTTGATGATGAGAAGCTAGTTGACCTTGTGAAGGCTCATTTCGATATGAGACCAGCGGCTATCATAGATGAACTTGGCCTAAGAAAACCAATCTATAGAAAGCTTGCAGCGTATGGACAGCTTGGTAGCAATGCTAAAGATATGAAGTGGGAGCAGATAGACCGCGCAGAAGAATTGAAGGCTGCTGCAGGACTATAAACCTTATCCTTGCTGGAAAGAAGAATAAATAAATGACTAAATCAAAAGAAAAACCAACTAAATATGATGTCGTTGTTGTTGGCGGCGGACCGTCTGGAATAGCTTGCTGTATTGAACTCAAGCGTTTAGACCCTTCTGCAAGGATTCTTTTGGTTGAGAAAAATCACGAGATTGGCAAGAAGATTCGTGTCGCAGGAAATGGCCGCTGCAATATAACAAATACTGACGCAGATGGCTACGATATGGCGCTCGAGTTCTTAAACAGTGTTGGGCTTGAGCTTAGAACTTACCTAAATGGACTTGTGTATCCATATTCAGAGTCGGGTATAGATGTCGCTGAAAGACTTGCCTCTGCTTTGGATGAAGCTGGTGTTGAGATTTCATTAGGACACGAAGTCAAACAGGTTGCTTGCATCGAGAATCAAGCCACGGCGGATAGTGGAAATTACAAAGTTTGCGAGAACGACATAAATATCAAGGAAAGTAATAGAAGTAATAGTGGCTATATTGTTACTACTACTTTAGATAGCTACTATACAGATAAAGTTGTCCTCTCTCTTGGCGGAAAGGCCGCACCTAGCTATGGTACAATTGGCGATGGCTACAAGCTTGCAAAAGAGCTTGGGCACAGTGTTGTAGGAGCCATCCCGGCACTTGTACCGGTAGAATGTGCAGGACAGGGTTGCGAGAGCATTGCAGGTGTGCGCGCTCGTGGTAGAGTAACGCTCTCTAAGGATGGATGCAATTATGTGTCTGAAGATGGCGAGATTCAATTCACCAAATTTGGTCTAAGCGGAATTTGTATTTTTAATTTAAGCAGATTTATGCGCTATGATAGAAATAGTGGAATTGATTGTTTTAGAATTTCAATTGATTTATTTGAAGGCGGGGATATTATGAAATATCTTAGACATCAAGTAGATGTATCGGGTGAGAAGCGAAAGGCTGGAACAATACTGCAAGGACTTGTTAAGGACAAGCTCGCTACATACATTCTTGACAGAGCCGGCGTCTCAAAGGACAAGAGAATAAAGGAATTATCAGAAGCAGAGCTTGCATCCATTGGCAGCATTGTGAAGTCTCTTGAGTTCAAACCGACAGGAATCAGAGGCTGGAAAGAGGCGCAGGTTACATCAGGCGGAGTAAGCCTAGATGAGATTAATTCCGAAACTCAAGAGTCGCTAATTCATAATGGCCTTTATATTACAGGAGAATTGGCTGATTATGATGGACCTTGCGGTGGATACAATCTTACATATGCTTGGTGCAGCGGAGTTAAAGCGGCTAGAAATATTGCAAATGCAAAGTGCAAATTGCTAAGCTAAGATTTAATCTGCGTCGTTAAAGCAGCGAGCTCGATTTAAACTATTGTTGAGGGCCAATTCATGCCCTCAATTTTTCTAACAAAATGACAGGATAATAAATGAAATATTACAGAGTTAATCAAATCAAATTAAATATTGGCGAGAATAAAGGGAACTTGCCTAGCCGAATCGAAAGGAAGCTCGGCCTCAAGGCAGGGGCTTTGGCCGGATGCGAGTGGGAAATTCGCAGGGAGTCGATTGATGCTAGAGAGAAAAAGAATATTAAGCTGGTATATACTGTAGACTTCGAGACTGAGGAGGCCGAGCTGATTAGTGTGCTTGACAGGCTGGTTTCGGCTGGCAAGTTGACCGCTGTTGACAGGCAAGCAGAAAAACCGTTCGAGCTGAACCCTGGATGCGAGGCGATGAACGGACGCCCGATTATAGTCGGGTTCGGGCCGTGCGGAATCTTCGCTGGACTTGAGCTTGCGCGCGCGGGGTACAGGCCGCTGATTGTTGAGAGGGGTGCTTCGATGGAGGAGCGCGCTTCGGATGTGGCGAAGTTCCGCACGCTCAGGGTCCTTGACCCTGAGTCGAACATGCTGTTCGGGGAGGGCGGCGCTGGGACTTT
The DNA here is from genome assembly GCA_012510935.1 of Clostridiales bacterium. Next base: position 3,538 of record JAAZHB010000106.1, on the reverse strand, counting down.
CTCTGATGGCAAGCTGACCAGCGGGATTAAGGACGGGAACATCAGGAAAGTGCTGGAGATTTTCTGCGGGGCCGGAGCAGGTGAGGATATTATGTATCTTCACAGACCGCATATTGGCACAGATGTCCTAAGAGATGTAATTGTTAATCTGAGAAAACAGATAATAGATTTAGGCGGTGAGATAAGATTTAACACACGCTTAGATTCGATGAATGTTAAGAGTGGCAGGATTGAATCAGTTGAGATTGTAACTGAAGAGTCTAGAGAGACAATCTCTACAAACTCGGTGATTCTAGCAATTGGCCATAGCGCAAGAGACACCTTCGAACTAATCAAGGATGAGGGAATTAAGATTCAGCCAAAGCCTTTCTCTATAGGGGTTCGCATGGAGCATCCTCAAGCGATGATTGACCAATCTCAATATGGGGATGAGGACAGATTGCCTCCAGCTGATTACAAGGTGTCATATCATGCCGGCAATGGGCGAGGTGTATATTCATTTTGCATGTGTCCAGGCGGGGAAGTTGTTACTTGTTCGACTGCAGAGGGCGAGCTATGTGTTAATGGAATGAGTAATAGACAAAGGGACAGCGGAGTTGCCAACAGCGGAATTCTTTGTGATGTGAGAATTGAGGATTTTGGCGCGGACGATGAACTTGCAGGGGTAAGATTCCAGCAGAAATACGAGAAGCTTGCTTATGAGAATGGAATGAAGCAGGCCCAAATTGCAGGAGACCCAGTTGCAGAATTCAGCGCACCGCATACGACAATGAAAGACTTTCTTGATATGAATAATAATGCAATGCCTGTAATAGCGTCGTTACCGGAATATGCATCGGAGGCAATCCGCGAAGCTGTGCCGTTTTTTGCAAGAAAAATAAAGGGTTACGATAGACCGGACGCTATCGTTACGGCAGTTGAGACAAGGAGCTCTTCTCCGATAAGAATATTACGAGGCGAAGATGGACAGTGCAATGTTGAGGGCATTTATCCAGCGGGCGAAGGTGCAGGATACGCGGGAGGAATTACATCAGCTGCTTGTGACGGTATAAGAGCTGCTCAAGCGATAATTGCCAGATTCGCAAAGCCAGAATAAATTATTAAAGATTTGCAAAGCCAGAACGAATAATTAAAACAAAATAAAAACAGCAGCAGGCGATATGCAACCGGCTTTCTGGTATTCCAGCAAAGAGTGGTGCACATCAGCACAAAGCTGCTGTTTTGTATTTCAATAAATGTTAGAGGTTCACGCAATCACTGATTACATAGCTTCCTTTTGGCTGTTCAACCAGCCATTGACCGGCATCTACTGCACCTGAAGCAAAACATTTCCAGTTAATTGAGTGATGTGTAATCTCAAGGCGCTCTCCATTCCCGAAGAAATATACAGAATGGCTCGAAGGCGTATCCCCACCACGAAGTGAGTGGAAACCAATTTCACCAAGCTCTCTAACATCACGGCCAGGGCCACGACCATAGTGAGCCTTCTCGTCGATATCCTCACCAATCGCATTCGTGATGTGTTCGCCGAGCTCTTTTGCTGTCCCGCTTGGAGCATCAAGCTTCTTGCTATCATGCATATCAACAATCTCGATATCACAGTTCTCATGAAGAGCTTTTGCAGCCTGTTCTAGAAGCTTAGTCATAACATTGACCATTCTTGATGTGTTCGCTGCTAGCATTGCTGGAATATCTTCCCCGGCATCCTCAAAAGCGGCGCGTTGCTCAGCTGTAAAACCGGTTGTGCCACATACGAGGGCTTTCCCGTGAGCTCTTGCAACTTCCAAAATATGCATGCCTTCTTCAACTGTTGAGAAGTCAATTACGCAATCACACTCGTCAATAATATCTTCAATTCTGTCGTAGACAGGTGCGCCAACTACATGACCAATACCGGCAACTTCACCAATATCTTTTCCAATATAGTCGCGACCGACAGGGCCAATACCGCCTACAATTTCGACACCATCGCGCTCATCAGCGATTAGTGTGATTAATTTTCCCATTTTGCCTCTTGGGGCTGTAATTACTAGCTTCATTTTTTATTCCTCTTGATTTTTCTATATTTCTTCTGTATTGAAATTGTATTATTTGAAATCTAAAGTGATAGAGCAAATCTCTGGAGTAAACTGTCTTAACTTAACTCCCGCAACTGAAAGCATTCTTTTAGAAGCCATAGTCGCCGGCGTATCCGCATATTTGTTTGATAGATATACAACTTCATCAATTCCTGATTGAATAATTGCCTTTGCACATTCGTTGCAAGGAAAAAGCGCAACATATATTCTTGAGCCTCGAAGCGATTTGCCGCCAGCATTTAGAATTGCGTTAAGCTCGGCATGTACAACATAAGGATATTTAGTGTCGGACTCACTATCGGCCGAACGGATCCAAGGGAAAACATCGTCAGAACAGCCTTTTGGAAAACCGTTATAACCTGTTGACAGAATAACATTGCTGTCATCAACTATGCATGCACCAACCTGAGTGTTAGGGTCCTTGCTTCGCTTTGCTGCGAGAATTGCAACTCCCATAAAATAATCATCCCAACTAATATAATCGTTTCTTTTCATAAGTGCTCTCCTTTGTGCGAGAATTAATAAAGTGCTATAGCAATTTTACACTCTGAAGAGAGTTGTTTCAATAGACAGCTGCCTTGAAAAACAAGATGGACAAGCTTGTGTGTGCTGCTGAGGGAGAATAGGTGTTTTCGCAGACCCTTAATTGATAAGAGTGGTGATTAGTGATATAATACAACGATTATATATTAGTATATTTTGGACGCGTGTTTTTGCATACAATAAAGGAAGATAGGAAGAATCGATATATGAATTATTCAATAAAGCACAAGAGAATCATGAGCATAATCGGGGCGGTTTTGATTTCATTTGCAGTTTTTGCAACTACTTTGTTTTCGCAAGCTGTGCCAACTTTTGCTGCTGAGACTGCAGCTTATGAATTGACTAAATATGATGTCTTGATAGATGTAAATAAGGACCATAGCTATGATGTAACGCAGAAGATTACAGTTAATCTTATTGAGGATGAGAGTAGCTTGGAATTTATTTTACCTACGGGAAGATTCAAGCTAAGCAATAAATCTACTAGCGCAAGCAGTTCGGTGAATTTACGAGGGGAAGATAATTCAGTAACGATTATTGATAAGAAGAAGCTTACTCGTGGAACTCATACTTATGTAATTAACTATAAGGTCAGCGAATATCAGGATAGAGAATCAGCTAATGATGTTTTCTATTACAATGCACTATTGCCAGAGTGGAGAGTCCCAATTGGAGAATTGTCTATTGTTGTGGATTTTCCAGAGAATTTCGACATGGAAGCGCTTCAGGTTTATTCCGGACAATTTGGAATAGACGAGACTACATCAAAGCTTGCTGCATCAGTAAGCCCTGATAAGAATGAGCTTACTATTACAGCCTCAAAGATTCCGCAGAACTATGCTGTAACACTTAAGGCAGAACTTCCAGATGGATATTGGAAAGGTGCAATTGACCATACACAGGCGGCTTACATGATG
>JAAZHB010000105.1 GCA_012510935.1 Clostridiales bacterium | reverse complement strand
TGCGATATTTTGGAAAAAGCACATGATAAAACTGGCTATGGGAGAATAATCAATATTGCAGCTAAAGCGAGTCGCTATGAATTGGGCTCTGATCGGTTCTACATATATATTTTCAAAGCGCTAAAAGCGTTGAACCGTCGCACTACAATAATTGAATATTATGAGTCTTTGAATAAGACTTTTTTCAATAAAGTTGGAGAACCTCTTGGCGATGAGATAAAGAAAATATATGCATGGGCAACAAGGAGTGAAGATTTTACATTTGATGATTTAGCAGCTCTTACTGAAAGTTTGCGCGAGCGAAGCAACGATTCACAGATAAAAGGGGCATTCTATTGTGACAGAGATATGTTTAAGACTATGGCCCACTTCATTTTAAGAAATAGTATGCGTAATAATCATGATTTGGTTGTAATGATGATTACCATTTATAAACTCAATGATGCTATTAAAGAGGCAGAGTTAGATAAAGGCCTTACTAAGCTCGAAGATGTTATTAGAAAAACCTTTAGGAAAGATGACGTTTTCTCAAGATATAGCACAAATCAGTTTTTGGTAATGCCATTTGAGTGTAAGAAGGATAAAATCAGTATTATTGAGGATAGGCTCCTTGCGAACTTTGAAAAGGCAAATAATGATACTGATTTTGCAATTGATGTAGTAAACTTCAGTATTGATGAGGATGGATATGAATTGATTTTCTGATGGCATTGTGGATATTGATAATAATTGCACAAAGAATTTCTTGTATAAATCCGCTATTTAAATTATAATAAATCGTAAAGCTTATCATGAAAGGGGATAATTAAATATGGTATTCGATAAGATTAAGGATATTCTGGTAGAGCAACTTGAAGTTGATGCTGATATCATTACTCCTGAGACAGATATTATGAAGGACCTCGAGGCTGATTCTCTTGACGCAGTAGAAGTTATCATGAATATTGAAGAAGAGTTTGGAATTGAAATTTCGGACGAGGATGCTGAAAAGTTTGCAACTGTAGCAGATATGGTTGCTTATGTGGAAGCTAATAAATAGTAATTTTTTTTTAACGGAGAAGGATAAAATGCAGAGCAGACCTAATATATCAAATGCAATTATTAGACGACTGCCAAGATATAGGAGATGTCTAGGACATCTTCAGAAGAATGGGGTTAAGAAGGTATCGTCTAGAGAGTTAAGCAACATAATCGGTTATACAGCTTCACAGATTAGACAGGACTTCAACACGTTCGGCGAGTTTGGACAGCAGGGCTATGGTTACAGTGTAGAGAACCTATACAGGGAGATAAACAAGATTCTTGGATTGAATAGGGAATACAGAACTGTTGTTGTTGGAGTAGGTAATCTTGGGCAAGCAATTACAAATTATACATATTATTATAAGATTGGCTTTAATATAATGGGGCTGTTTGACGCAAACCCAAGAATTATTGGCAATGTAATTAATGATGTTAAAATCCGAGATGTCGCAGAACTTGAGTCGTATATTAAAGATCACGATATAGATATCGGCGTAATTTGCGTAAATAGAGAAAATGCGCAGAAGGTTGCAGATGATCTTGTAGCTGGTGGAGTTGAGGGTATTTGGAACTTTGCTCCGATTGACTTGGACGTGCCCGCTGATGTAGCTCTAGAGTCTGTTCACCTTAGTGATAGTTTGCATGCTTTGTCTTTTATGATAAAGTCTAATGAGCTAGAGAACGAAGCTAAAGATAAATAATTCAATTGTTAAATGAAAGAAATCCCGTAGCATTGCTACGGGATTTCTTCTAAATTCATGCATGAACACGTTATGTATTAGACTTTAATTAAGCCTCAACAGGTGCTCCAACAGGGCAAGCTCCAGCGCAAGCTCCGCAATCGATGCAAGCATTAGCATCAATAACGTAAGGTGTTCCCTCAGTGATAGCATCTACAGGGCAACCAGCAGCGCAAGCACCACAACCGATACATTCGTCAGTAATCTTATAAGCCATGTTAGTAATCCTCCTTCTCTTGAAATAATTCAAATTATAACAGTATAGGTAAAATAATGCAAATAATATCATTTACAGGCAAGAGCGGAACTGGTAAAAGTTATAATGCCAACCGCATGGCAATGCAAGAGAATATTGATGCAATAATTGACGATGGACTGCTTATCTATAAAGGACAAGTCGTTGCAGGAACATCCGCCAAAAAATCAAATACTAAGGCTGGAGCAGTTAAAACAGCCTTATTTAAGTATGAAGATAACAGGAAGACTGTAAAGCGCGCATTGAAGAAATATAAGCCAAATAAGCTTATGATAATTGGTACCTCTGACAGGATGGTTGATATAATTGTTGACTCGTTGGACCTGTCTGGTGTAGATAGAAGAATAGATATTGAAGATGTTACTACTGAGGAAGAACGCGAGAAGGCAAGTTATAGCAGGAATACTGACGGGCAGCACATTATTCCAGTGCCAATTGGCGAACTTAAGCGAGATTTTGCAGGATATTTCCTTAACCCAATGAAGTATTTTAAAGCAATGCTCGAGGATGGACAGAACTCTAAGCCAAATGAAGCAGAATCAACTGTTGTAAGACCTCGCTATAGCTATTATGGTACATTTACAATTTCTGCCCAGGTAGTAAGAGATATCGTAAGAATTGCAGCATGGCGATTTTCGACAGCGCTTCACGTATGTACCGTTATTGAGCGTGGCAAAGAGAGCAATATCATGTTAAGTATTGAAATTAAAATGCTTAAATCAACAGATGTAAAGACAGTGTGCACATATTTGCAACAACAGATTTATCAGACAATAGAGAATATGACAGCTTTTTCTGTAAAAGACATAAATATAAAGATAGTTGGAATGGCTGACAATGTTGCGGAGTTGCACGAGAAAGAAACTTTATGGAAAGAATTATTATAAGAGATATAAACAATTTTAAACTAAGCCATACCCTGGAATGTGGGCAGTGCTTTAGATGGAAACAGCTTTCCGATGAGGCGTATACAAGAGGATTGCCTTTGGAAGGTGTAGCAGCGGAGGAAACATACTATGGCGTCGTAAAAGGCAATATTTGTGTTGCGACAGCTACAACGCCAGACGACAAAGGCTTTATAACATTGGTTTTGGATGTTACAGGTGGCGATAAGGACTTCTGGCAGGACTATTTTGACCTGGATACGGACTATGGTGAGATTAAAAGAGTGCTTCTCACAAATGAGCCAAAGCTTGAAGACGCGATAGAATCTGGCTATGGAATAAGAATACTAAATCAGGATATATTTGAAACACTCATCTCTTTTATTATTTCGCAAAATAACAATATTGCTAGAATTAGCAAGTGTATCGAATCTTTGGCGAGAAGTTTTGGCAATAGAATAGAGGCAGATGAGTTAACTACTCATTGCGGCTGTAAGCTAGAGGGCCAAGAGTTCTATTCGTTCCCATCACCACAGCAGCTTGCTAGTGTAACCGCCGAGGAAATGAATCCGCTAAAACTCGGGTATCGAAGTGCCTATGTCTGCGCCGCGGCTTCGAGATTTCTTGAGGATGGATTGCCAGCATCAGAAGAGGGCTTGATTTCTTATCTGGGAGTAGGACCAAAGGTTGCTAATTGCATTAAGCTTTTTGGACTGAAACAGATGGACTCGTTCCCAATAGATGTATGGGTTAAGAGGATAATGAACGACATGTACGGCTTTGCAGAAAACGATACGAAGGGGATGCAAAGTTATGCAGCTGAGAAGTTCGGGCGATACGGAGGATATGCACAGCAATATCTTTTTCACTATTATAGAAATACCAAATAGAATACATTTCTAAATCAAAATGGAGGGTTTTGAGAGGAGCTTGGTGCACCTGAGTATATTCACAAACTCTTCATTTTTTAGTTAGCGAAAATATCTTGACGGCAGGGCATCACGCTAGTACAATAATAATTGTTGGTTGGCACTCACGAATTAAGAGTGCTAATAACCAAAAGAGAATATGGTACAACATAGTTAAATAAATATAGTTTATATAGGAGGTATATTATGAGTATTGGAATCAAGCCACTAGGGGCAAGAGTTGTGATTCAGAAGATGGAAGCTGCTGACAGAACTGAAGGCGGACTTATTTTGACAGGTGGAGCTAAGGAGAAACCGCAGCAGGCGGAAGTGCTAGCTGTTGGTCCAGGAACTGAGGATGAGAAGATGGAGCTTAAGGTTGGAGATAAAGTTATTTTCTCCAAATATGGTGGCAATGAGTTAAAGTACAAAGGGCAAGAATATTCAATTATTAATCAGAGAGATATTCTAGCAGTAGTTGAAGACTAATAGATTATTGAAGCCTTTTGATAAACGATAAATAGATTAGAATTTTAGGAGGAAATAAAATGGCTAAGGATTTAACATATGGAGAAGATTCAAGACGCAAACTTCTTAACGGAGTTAATAAGCTTTCAGATACAGTAAAGATTACACTAGGACCTAAAGGCCGTAATGTTCTTATCGAGAAGGCATATGGTTCACCACTTATTACTAATGATGGTGTTTCAATTGCAAGAGAGATTGATCTTGAGGACCAGGTTGAGAACATGGGTGCGCAGCTTGTTAAGGAAGTTGCTACTAAGACAAATGATGTTGCAGGTGACGGAACAACAACAGCAACATTACTTACACAGGCAATTCTAAGGGATGGTTTTAAGAATGTAACTGCAGGGGCTAATCCTATGGTTCTTAAGAAGGGAATCAATGGTGCTGTAGATACAGCGGTTGACTTCTTAAGAAGTAACGCTAAGCAGGTACAGGATAAAGAGAGTATCGAGCAGGTTGCTTCAGTATCAGCTTCTGATAACGAGATTGGAAAGCTAATTGCTGACGCAATGGACAAGGTTGGACAGGACGGTGTTATTACTGTTGAAGAGTCAAAGACACTTGGTACAACTTTAGATGTTGTTGAGGGCATGCAATTTGATAGAGGATTCTTATCTCCATACATGGTAAGCAATACTGAGACAATGGAAGCAGTAATGGAGAATCCACTAGTTCTTTTGACAGATAAGAAAATTTCAAATATTCAGGAAATCGTACCGCTTCTTGAGGGCGTTATGAAGAGTGGTAGAAGTCTTCTAATCGTAGCAGATGATGTTGACGGAGAAGCACTTGGGACTCTAATTCTTAATAAGCTAAGAGGCACACTTGATGTTGTAGCAATTAAGGCTCCTGGTTTTGGCGATAGACGCAAGGCAATGATGGAAGATATTGCGATTCTAACAGGAGGCTCTGTTATTAGTAGTGAGCTAGGATATGAGCTAAGTGAGGCAACACCAGAGATGCTTGGTCAGGCTGGAACAGTTAAGGTTAACAAGGACAGAACTGTTATCGTTAATGGCGCAGGTTCAAAGGATGAAATCGCAGCAAGAGTTGCAAAGATTAAGCTAGAAGTTGAAGCTTCAACTTCTGAATTTGATAAAGAGAAGCTTCAAGAGAGACTTGCTAAGCTTGCTGGTGGTGTAGCAGTAATTAATGCTGGAGCAGCAACTGAGACTGAGCTTAAGGAGAAGAAGCTTAGACTTGAGGATGCCTTGAATGCAACAAGAGCTGCTGTTGAGGAAGGCATAGTTGCTGGTGGCGGAACATCACTAGTTAGAGCAATTCCTGCAGTAAAGGCTTATGCGGACACACTTGAAGGCGATATGAGAACTGGGGCAAAGATTATTGAGAGAGCACTTGAAGAGCCAGTTAGACAGATTGCTGAAAATGCAGGATTTGAAGGCAGTGTAATTGTAGCTGATGTTAAAAAGGCTGAAGGCAATGTTGGATTCAATGCTGCAAGCGAAGAATATGAAGACATGATTAAGGCAGGAATCGTGGACCCAGTTAAGGTTACAAGATCAGCACTTCAGAACGCTGCTTCCGTAGCTGGAATGCTTCTAACGACAGAGGCAGGGATTACAGAGATTAAAGAAGATGTCCCAGCAATGCCAGCTGCACCAGCAGGCGGAATGGGAATGATGTAATACCCACCAGAGAACCAACTTAATATTGAATTTAACCACCTATGTATGTGATGCATAGGTGGTTTTTTTTATGAAAAGATGCGGATGCCACAGAGATAACACATTCGGCTATTAAAATGACAAAAATTAAAGCAAAACTTCTAAATTGTCAGTTGAAATATTCACTTAATATATAGAAAAGCGAGGATAAAATGAAAACAAAAACTTTCAAAATATCATTAGATGTAATTATGCTTATAATATACACCTTCTTAACCTTTGGCGCAGACCTATCTGGATTAGCGCATGAAATATTAGGAATTGCCATGGGTGCGATATTCTTGATACATATTTTAATTAACGCGAAGGCTTTCTCTGCAATGACAAAGAGCATAAGGAACCACAAAGCAACCACAAAGGTGAAGATTCTAGTAATTCTAGACATACTGCTGTTTTTCGTAATGCCTGTTGCGATTGTATCAGGTGTTCTAATATCGAAAGACTTGTTGAACATGGGCTTTAACTGGATGATTTTCTTGATTCACCAGATATCTTCATATGCGGGGTTCGCAATCCTGATTCTGCATCTAGGCGTTCATGCTGGATATGTACTTTCATATTTTAAGTCGAAGAGCGCAATAGGGAAGGCAGTTCTAAATTGCGGACTAGCAGTATACATGGTAGCAATTCTGTATTTTGGCGCAATCAACTCTGTTGATACAATGGCAGCTATCAATAATGCAAAAGCGCAAGCAAGTTCAGAAAAGAAAAAAGAAGATTCAGAAGTTGCATCCCAAAGTGATGAACAAGCTACAGAATCAATAACGACAGAAGATACTTCCGAATCTGACTCAGCATCTGTGGTTGAGAGCTCTGGTAGTGACCCTACGCTTGATGAATATCTTTCAACACTTCGTTGCACTGGTTGCGGCAAGGCCTGTCTATTAACAAGTCCGAGGTGCAATAGGGGTGTAGAACAGCAGGAACAGGCAACTAACGACTACTATTCAATATACGGCTAAAACAGAGCCTTGACGCTTCGTAAATGCCTGATTGTTCCATAGACTTTTTTCCAGAAGCTTCTTTTGAATTTCCGATAGTTCTCGAAACTCAAGGAAGTTTTCGATAGTTACCAAGAGTTACCAATAGTTCAAATTTTACTCTTTTACTATAAATACAATTATGTTATAATTATCGTTAACAAAAAAGCCAATTAGTGTAATTGTGAATATAGAAAGAGGTGTAAATATGGCAATTGTTCTGAAAGAACCATCAAGAACTTTTAATGAGTACCTGCTTATTCCAGGGTTCTCAAGTGCAAACGACAGACCGGAGAATGTTAGTCTTAAGACACCGGTAGTAAAATTCAAGAAGGGTGAGGAGCCTGCTATCAGCATGAATATTCCTCTTTGTTCAGCTGTTATGCAAGCTGTATCAGATGATACAATGGCTGTTGCCCTAGCTAGAGAAGGTGGAATTTCTTTCATTTACGGATCACAGTCTGTTGAGAGTCAGGCTAAAATGGTAAGAAGGGCTAAGAGATATAAGGCAGGTTTCGTACCAAGTGATTCTAATCTTAGACCGGATCAGACACTTCAAGATGTCGTTGATCTTAAGGAAGAGACAGGACATTCGACAATTGCTATTACTGAGGATGGAACTGCAGAAGGAAAGATTTGCGGAATAGTAACAAGCAAGGATTACAGAGTGTCAAGGATGTCTCCGGACACAAAGATTTCTGAGTTTATGACACCTTTTGAAAAGCTTATATATGGTAAGGAAGGCATTAGTCTTTCCGAAGCAAATGATCTTATCTGGGATAACAGAGTAAATCAGCTTCCAATTATTGATGACAAGCAAAGATTGACAGCATTCGTATTCCGAAAGGATTATGATGCACATAAAGACAATCCAAATGAACTTCTTGATGCTCAGAAGAGATATGTTGTTGGTGCCGGCATCAATACTCGCGACTATGAAGAAAGAGTTCCAGCTCTTGTAGATGCAGGTGTTGACATTATGACAATTGATTCTTCTGAAGGTTATTCAGAGTGGCAGGCAATTACAATTAAGTGGATTAGAGAGAAGTATGGCGATGATGTTAAAGTTGGCGCTGGAAATGTTGTTGACGCTGAAGGCTTCGACTTCCTTGCAAAAGCTGGCGCAGACTTTGTAAAGATAGGTATTGGTGGAGGTTCCATCTGTATCACAAGAGAGCAGAAGGGTATTGGAAGAGGCCAGGCTTCAGCAGTTCTAGAAGTAGCTGCTGCAAGAGACAAGTACTTTAAAGAGACTGGAATATATATTCCAATCTGTTCAGATGGCGGAATCGTTTATGACTATCATATGACACTTGCACTTGCAATGGGCGCAGACTTTATCATGCTTGGAAGATATTTTGCAAGATTTGATGAGTCTCCATCACGCAAGCTAATGGTAAATGGCAACTATGTTAAGGAATATTGGGGTGAGGGTTCAGCAAGAGCTCGTAACTGGCAAAGATATGACCTTGGCGGAGATGCAAAGATGAAGTTTGAAGAAGGTGTTGACTCGTATGTGCCTTATGCTGGTTCACTTCGTGACAACCTTGCACTTTCACTTAACAAGGTTAAGTCAACAATGTGCAATTGCGGAGTTCTCTCAATTGCAGATTTACAGAAGAATGCTAAGCTAACACTTGTATCAGCTACAAGTATTGTAGAAGGAGGCGCGCACGACGTAATCCTCAAGGAAAGTTCAATAAATATTTAGTGAGAGCAGAAATCGGAGCAAGGCTTTGTGTAGAAGCCTTGCTTTTTTGATGTAAAAATGCAAATTTGACGGGTGACTCTGTTATAATATATTAGTCGCTTTGATTGAGAGAACTAAGATAACAACAAAGCATGAATAAACGAAAATAGTTAAAGAGAGGTTAATATGCTAGATATTACAAAGAAGATTGCGGCGGAGTTGGGCCTGAAGAACACGCAGGTTGAAAGTGCTGTTTCACTTATAGATGAAGGTAATACAGTTCCATTTATTTCGAGATATCGTAAAGAATTAACTGGCGGTATGACAGATGAAATGCTGCGTCAGCTTGATGATAGACTGAAATATTTGAGAGGCCTTGAAGCTCGCAAGGACGAAGTCATTAAGCTGATTGATGAGCAGGGCAAACTCACAGATGAGCTTAGCCAGGCAATTATGGAAGCAGAGGTGCTGCAGAGGGTCGAAGATATCTATAAGCCTTTTAAGAAAAAACGTGCTACTCGCGCGTCCAAGGCGAAAGAGAGAGGCCTCGAACCACTCGCAGAAGTTATAATGGCGCAAGAACTTTTTAGTGGAAGTATAGAAGACATTGCGGCAGATTATGTTGTTCTTGAACATGAGAATAAGGACTTAATAGTTGAGGATTCTGCAGCGGCAATTGCAGGTGCTTGCGATATTATTGCGGAGAGAATATCTGATGATGCCGATGTATGTGGTGAGCTTAGAGACTATACAATGAGGCAGGGTGTGATTGAGACCCTTGCTACAGACGCAGATGCAAAGTCTGCCTATGAGATGTATTATGACTCAAGAGAAGGTCTTGGCAAGATTCCAAATCATAGAATTTTGGCAATTAACAGAGGAGAGAAAGAGAAGTTCCTCTCTGTGAAAATTGTAGTCGACACAGACCGAATGGAGGCTACAATCGCAAAGGAATTCGTTAAGAGAAAAGATAGCGTTACGAAGACTCTAATGATTGAGACGGTTGCGGATGCATATAAGAGACTAATCGCGCCATCTATCGAGAGAGAGGTTAGAGCCGCTTTCACAGAGAGAGCTGAAGACGATGCGATTACAGTTTTTGCAAAGAATACAAGAAGCCTTCTCATGGCACCGCCTGTTAGTGGAGCTCGAATAATTAGTATTGACCCAGGTTATAGAACCGGCTGTAAGGTGGCTGTTCTTGACGAGAGAGGCAAATTGCTGAGCTACACAACTATTTATCCTACAGCGCCTAGAAAGGACGTAATAGGTACTGAGAAGGTGTTATTTGACCTTGCCAAAAAGTTCATAATCAATACTATAGTAATAGGCAACGGTACTGCTTCAAGAGAGACTGAAGAAGTCGTTGCAGATTTCATCAAGAAGTCTGGACTCGATATCAAATATACGATTGTAAATGAGGCAGGAGCTTCGGTTTATTCAGCATCGAAGCTTGCAAGTGAGGAGTATCCAGACCTAGATGTTACAACTAGAGGAGCTATGTCTCTTGGCAGAAGGTTACAAGACCCTATGGCGGAGCTTGTCAAAATTGACCCAATGAGCATTGGAGTAGGTCAGTATCAGCATGATATGAATCAGACGAAGTTGAGTCAGGCCCTAGGAAATGTTGTTGAGGATTGTGTAAACAAGGTTGGCGTTGATCTTAACACAGCGAGTCCATCACTTCTTTCTTATGTGGCGGGAATCAACAGCAGCATTGCAAAGAATATTGTTGCATACAGAGAAGAGAAAGGTGCTTTCACAGATAGGAAGGAACTGCTTAAGGTTGCAAAACTTGGTCCTAAAGCATATACACAATGTGCGGGATTTCTAAGAATTACAGAAGGAAAGAATCCACTAGACAGTACTTCGGTTCACCCGGAATCTTACAGCATTGCGGAGAAGGTTTTGGCAAAAGCTAGTGTAAGTGCGAAAGAGATAAAGGGCGGAATTGTTGACATTGAAGCAAGGCTCGGTGAGGCAATGGGCGGAAAGTTATATGTTAAAGACCTGGCAGAAGAGATGTCTGTAGGAGCTATGACACTTTCTGATATTATCGACGAAATAAGAAAACCGGCAAGAGACCCTCGTGAGGATGCTCCGGCAGTAGTATTTAGAGGAGATGTCCGTAGCTTTGAGGACTTAGAAGAAGGTATGGAACTAGCTGGAACAGTTAGAAATGTTGTGGATTTTGGCGCTTTTGTTGACATTGGAGTAAAGCAAGATGGACTCATTCACATTTCACAACTCTCTGATAAGTTTATAAAGCATCCAATGGATGTAGTTTCAGTAGGTGATAATGTTAAAGTAAAGATTATTTCATTAGATAAAGAGAAACAAAAAGTAGGGTTATCGATGAAAGATGTAAGCCAAAAATAGGGCTTCACAAGACCAACACAAACATTCGATCAATACAATTTTTCGAAAAAACGGCTGAAACCGTTGAAACTACAAGGCTATAAGCATTCTTAATAGGTGAATAAATAATTCTGTCTTCACATAATCTATACATTTGATAAAATGTAGTTGACCAAAGCAAGAGCTGAGGTTCAAAGACTATAAGAATAGACATGTAAGATATAAGGGGGACATAACCATGAGAAAGACTATTAAGATTAATTGCAACGATGTTAACGAAATTCTAAGACTATTCGTGTTAAGTGATGATTTACACCGTTCAGAAGAGACTATTTTACCTTTTGGTTCAAGAATCCCTATGCAGATAACTAAGACAAATAAAGCTAAGGTTCCTCAGAATGAAGCAATTGCAACAGCAACAGGTATTGCAGATGTTTCAAAAGATTGCAAGCTTACAATTTCTGTAGCTGCTGATTCAGGAGCTAAGCTAAATCTTATCGGCAAGAAGAACGAACTTACACAAGAAGAGAGTCTCAAAGTAGACCGTTTCCTTTCAAAACTACAAGAGAATGGATATAACTTTGAACGCGAATGGAATGCTTGTTAGATAACCTTTATAAAAATAAGAGCTTCATATAGTGATATATGAAGCTCTTATTTTGTTTGCTAGTTTAAGTATCACCAGATTCCTGCAGATATCTGTGGAATGAATGATGAAAGTACAACTCACTATTTGTATATCTTTGGCACGGACTCTCCTGTAAGAACATTGTATGCGCCCTCTGCCATTGTTTCGAGTTCGACCTCATTTTGATATACATAAATTGGAGCAATCCAGCCGCATTTCTCAGTTAGATAGTCAATCATTTCTTTAAATCTAACATAGCGGCCAGTTAGGATGATTCCATCAACTTGTCCG
>JAAZHB010000011.1 GCA_012510935.1 Clostridiales bacterium | reverse complement strand
CTGCAGACAATCCTTGGCCGGAAGATAAATAGATCTGTAGAAAAAATCTGTAAAGCAAAATGGAGTTGAAATCAACTCCATTTTCTTTATTTAATAATAATTTATCTGATACTATGCTTCCCAGCCATACACTTTCAGATCCACTCTATAATTTACAACTTCGATGCCTTCATCTCTGAGCAAATCTCTTTGAACATTTATTCCACCAAAAGCAAACATGCCTGATAACATCCCCTTGGCATTCACCACTTTATAGCACGGTGTACCGCTTGGGTCTGGATTCTTATGAAGCGCATTTCCAACCGCTCTGGCTGCTCCGGGACTACCCGCAAGTCTTGCAAGCTGCCCATAAGTTGCAACCTTTCCTTCTGGAATTTGGCGTACTACTTCATAGACCTTCTCATTAAATATGCTTCCGCTTGTCAAAAGACTCATTCTATACTCTTTTTTTTATGACTCATGTTAAATTGAGTCCAAGCTCATATAGCTTTGTTACAATCCTAAGCAAACAACTTAGATGCGCTTCGCAATCACGCAAACCCATTCACCAAGACTTACAGTCTCTACATATTCCCAGTTTGGATTCTTTGAGAAAGCTTCTACCACATCGTCTTTGCGTGTATTTATGATTCCAGATGTAATGTAGTATCCACCTTTTTTGATGAAACTATCTACTTGATCTTCTCTTGCTAGTAACAAAATAATCGGAGCAAGAATATTGCTAACAACAAGGTCATACGGGTTGTGATCGTTGGCTGACCTAACCTTCTCTATTACTTCTTCATCGTCAATTAGATTCCCAACATATAACTTAAAGCTATTATCATCAATATTATTTAAGAAGCAATTCTCATTGATAATGTGTGCGCATCCAGGGTCAATTTCCGTTGCTACGCAAAGAGATGCTCCCTTTTTCAAAGCTGCTAGTCCAAGCACGCCACTGCCGGTTCCAATATCAAGCACGCTGTCTCCTTCACTCACATACTTGCTGACCTGCTCTGTACACAGCCTCGTAGTCTCGTGTGAACCTGTACCAAAGGCCGCCCCTGGCTCCATGTCGATAACCTTCACCTCGCCGCAGGCTGTTTTTACCTGAAGCTCCTCTGGGATTTCTTCCCACACTGGCTTTATCAAGATATCGCCGACCGCTATTGGCTTGTAATAGTTCTTCCAGTTGTCGCGCCAATCTTCTTCTTTGCTTGTCTCGGAGGTAATTGTTCCTGCGCCAACATCAAGATATTTGCTCATCTCGGTCAGACCATTTTGGACTCTGCTTATCAGCAGCATTATCTCCTCAGCACTCCACACTTTGTCATGAATTGTGTATGAGTCATCTACTGTATCTGAATTAATATGGTTCTTGATTTGGGGATTCTCATCCTCCGAAGGAAGCCTCAGATAAAAGCTTATATGTGACTCTCCGGCTTCTGGAAGCTTCGACATGTCGGGCAAGGTCTCTGGCGCAATATCCAAAAACATCTCGGCAATATCTTCTTCACTTGGCATATAGGCATCTTCAAGCTCTATCGCCTCGACTCCGTAATCAAGCAGCATTGAGCTTACAGCATCAGCAGCTTCATCAGTTGTTATTATTGTATATTTGGTCCATTCCATATATTGAAAAATCCTATTCTTTTTCTTAGTAATTAATTTTCCTATATTATCACGCTGTCGTCCCGCGAGAACTATCTGTCATAGGTAGCGCAGAAATGCCTTGCTGCCGCAATATAGTTTGTCTTTAGCTGGGCAAGGTCCTTGTCAGTTGCATCCTGTATCTCAACGCCTGCAGTTACTATAACTGGCTCGCTAAAAGCGTCATATATAATTTTTGCTACTTCATTAGCGACCTTGCTGTCGTCATGTTTTGGAAAGTCATGCGTCTCTTCAAATTTCCTGCTCATCATAGCTACTCCACCAACATGTGAATTTTCGCCGCCATAAATAAAAGCATTAAAGCCTTTACCCCCTGTAGCAACCACAACAAGGGTCACTTGATACTTTGTCCCTTTTCCTATAATTATCTCTGTAGTAGTTTTTATCGTTCCTCTAGCCATCTTATATCTCCAAACTCCTTAGTTTTCTTTATCTTTGTCTTAATCTTTGTCTTTATCCTGAGCGATAAGTTTACGCATTGCTTCTACCGCTACCTTTATTGACTCTTTTGTGTCGTGGCAAATAGGGTTATCGTAGCCTGCAAGTTCTCTTTCTTGATTAGCTACAACATGCATTATTGCACCGACTCTAACGCCAAGTGCAGAACCTATTGTAAACAGTGCTGCGGACTCCATCTCTGAACCAAGAACACCAAGACTCTTCCAAGCCTTCCATTTATTCTCAAGCTCGTATCCAACTGGGCTCGACCAAGGTCTATGCTGTCCATAGAATGAATCCTTGCACTCAACAACACCTATATGATAAGGCTGTCTATTTCCCTCTGCAGCCTCCTTAAGTGCTGTGATTACATCATAATTTGCTACAGCTGGAAACTCAATTGGCGCGTACTCCTTACTTGTACCCTCCATTCTTACAGCCGCTGATGCAATAATAGATTCACCGCCTTGTATATCAAGCTGCATGCCTCCGCAAGTTCCAATTCTGATGAAAGTATGTGCACCGCAAGCAACGAGTTCCTCTAATGCAATTGCTGCTGAAGGTCCTCCGATTCCGGTGGATGTAACACTGACCTTTGTTCCGTCTAGAGTTCCTGTATATGTTACATATTCTCTCGAGTCCTGTACAAATTCAGCATCATCTAGATATTCAGCAATTATCTTACAACGCTTTGGATCACCAGGCATAATAACATATTTACCGATATCCTCTGGTCCCACCTGAATATGGTATTGCTTACCTTCATCTACAGAATATTTACTGGATGTATCTTTTTCATTTCTCATAATCAACACCGCCTTTTATTTCTCATAATCCTTACAGCCTCTCGCAATCCATGCACTAAAGTCACTAGAGATTATCCTCATAAATTCATCCTTAGCTTCACTTTCTAGGAGCCTAGGAATAAGCGAATTCCTAAGCATATCTTCAACCTTAATATCGCCTTCTCGCCAAAGATTCTCTACAAAACCATAATACATCGCAACTTGCTTGCGACTCGCCGAACCTTTGCGCTGGTTGCGGCTTTCTTTTGCCAGCTTAATAAACCTATCTGCTATATTAAGATAATAGCTATCCATGCCAAACTCAGGCTGCACAGTCTTATATGTCTCTCTCATCACTTCGACAGCTTCTGGTACCAGTTCAAGAAGCTCTGGTACAAAATCCTTAGCTTTCTTGCTGCCTGGCCCCTTTCGCACAGGCAATTCAGGTTTGATTCCTTCAACACGAAAAGCACTAAGCCATGGCTTCTCCTCATAAATTATCTCAAGCTCAGATGTAATCGCAACATCCTTCGATGGATAATAGCACTTACCAATTGCAGTATCATCACACAGAAAACCCTGTTCGAGATAATAGTCCTCCTCTTTATCAGCAAAACCTACTGATATCTCCATTTTAGGAGGCGCACATCAACTAGTAAACTTGATTACACTGAGAACAACATCCTTGAAGCCGCGCTCGTTTATATATTTAATTGCACAATCATTTAGCTTTACCATCTGATTCTCTCCAATATTTCTATTGTCATCTTCAATTAGTGTAATTATAGCATAGTCATTATTTTGCCATACTACTTTATCGAAATAACCTTAAAATCTTCGCTCTCAATTGCCTTAATTAACGCATCATTTGAAACTTCTTTCGACAGCTCAACCTTCGCAACTCCCGTCTTGTGGTCGACATCTGCAGATTTTACTCCATCAATCGCTTCTAGCGCATTTGTAGCTGCTTTCTGACAATGCATGCACATCATTCCTTCAATCTTGATCTCTTTCATTGTTTTTTCCTCCTCTGTATTTATACCTATATTTATGTCTGTATTTATATATTTAGTTACATTTTTCTTTCCATTTAACTTGACCATATTGAGTCTAAGTGCATTTGTTACAACGCAGAAGCTTGAAAGGCTCATTGCCGCCGCAGCAAACATCGGATTAAGTTCCCAGCCAAAAAGCGGTATAAGCATTCCTGCCGCCAATGGTATTCCAATGATGTTATAGCAAAATGCCCAAAACAGGTTCTGATGAATATTTCGTAAAGTTGCCCGTCCTAGCCGAACAGCTCTAGCGACATCACCAAGACTGCTTTTTATCAGGACAACATCAGCTGAGTCAATTGCAATATCTGTGCCCGAGCCAATCGCTATACCAACATCTGCCGAAGTAAGTGCCGGTGCATCATTGATTCCATCCCCAACCATCGCAACCTTTCCAAGTTCTCCAAGCTTTCTCACAACCGATTCTTTGTCACTTGGAAGCACATCTGAAATGACTTCATCAACACCGACCTCTTTGGCAATTGCAGTGGCTGAACGATTGTTATCACCAGTTAGCATAATAGTTTGAAGCCCTAAGTCGTGAAGCTCTTTAATTGCTGACCTGCTGTCTGATTTGATTGAATCTGCAATCGCAATTATTCCAAGTGCTCTATCTTCTTTTGCAAAAAACACCGGCGTCTTGCCTTGGTCTGCGAGCTGAGCTGCTTTATCCATAAGCTCGCTGCTCAAATTAACTTGGGAGCTAACGAAAGACATGCTGCCTCCGATTATCGTATCTTTATCTAGCTTTGCTGAAATCCCTCCGCCTGGATAATTAGTAAAATCTGTTATTGCAAGTTCTTCCTGCGTTGTCTTGCTCTCTGTATAGCCTAAAATAGCTTTTGCAAGCGGATGCTCGCTCATCCTTTCGACTGAAGCTGCAATCTGTATAAGCTCATTAGCATTAGACTTGGACCCAGCAAGTTCAGCTGGTACTATGTCTGTTACTTCCGGATTTCCACTCGTGATTGTCCCCGTCTTATCCAAGAGCACAATGTCGAGCTTGCCTGCTGCTTCAAGTGATGCTGCTGTCTTAAATAGAATTCCGTTCCTCGCCCCAACTCCATTTCCAACCATGATTGCAACAGGTGTTGCCAGGCCAAGCGCACATGGACACGAGATTACCAATACCGCAATGCCACGTTCAAGAGCGTAATCCATACTTTGGCCAAGAAGAAGCCAGCAAGCTAAAGTAATAAGAGATATTGCTATTACAACAGGTACAAAAACCCCCGAAACCTTATCAGCAATTCTTGCAATTGGCGCCTTCGTTGCTGCTGCATCAGACACTAGCTTTATAATCTGGGCAAGCGCTGTATCTTCGCTTGTCTTAGTTACCTCGCACTTCAAATATCCAGATTGGTTTATTGTCGCTGCATAAACCTTATCGCCTATTTCTTTGTCGACCGGGATGCTTTCGCCGGTAAGAGCGGACTCGTTGACAGCCGAGCTGCCATGGACGACCACCCCATCAACTGACACTTTCTCTCCAGGACGAATGATCGCAATGTCTCCTACACAAGCTTCATCAGCTGGTATAGTCACTTCTCTGCCGTTTTTCTCCAAGGTTACAGTTGTTGGAGCCAACTTAATAAGGCCTTTAAGAGCATCTGTTGTCTTCCCCTTTGACCTCGCCTCTAGCATCTTACCGACAGTGATGAGAGTCAGAATCATCGCAGCAGACTCGTAATAGAGCTCGTGCATGTATTCCATGACTAATTGAGAATTACCGCTTGATTGGGCTACTATTATTTGAATTGTAACAAACAAGCTCCATCCAAACGAAGCTCCTGCTCCAAGTGCCACAAGTGCATCCATATTCGGTGCCCTATGAGTAATGCTCTTGAATCCTCCTATGAAAAAATTCTTGTTAATCACCATTATTATAGCGGTCAAAACCATCTGTATTATTGCCATTGCAGCATGATTATCCGCAATACCGCTAGGCAGTGGCCAATTCCACATCATATGGCCCATAGATAAATACATTAACACTACAAGAAAAGCAGCCGACACAATAAGGCTTTGCTTCAAGGCTCTGTATTCTTGGTATTCGTGCATGTCCATTTCATCGGCTTCGCTTGCTGAATCGTTTGCGTCGTCGCTAATGACAGTCTTTTTCTTCCCTTTTGATCCCTTAACTGACGCGCCGTAGCCAGCGTGCCTCACAGCATTAATAATTGCTTCTTCGGAGGCTTCGCCCTCAACGCCCATGGAGTTAGTCAGTAAACTCACTGCACATTCCTCAACTCCCGGTACAGCATTGACTGCTTTCTCGACTCGGGCGCTGCATGCTGCGCAACTCATTCCTGTTACATTGTATTGTTTCATTTCTCTCCTTCTATGAGTAAAACCAATCTTTAAGTTTCTTGCATGACTACTTCATAAGTTTAGTCATAAGCCCTACGAATTCATCAATTGCTTCATCATGACCTTCCTTAATATCATTCTTCACACAGCTATGAAGATGGCTCGACAGAAGTTCCCTATTAAACGAATTAAAAGCAGAGGCCGCTGCAGAACTCTGAACGAGAATATCTGCACAATATACATCATCTTCGACCATTGCTTTGATTCCACGAATCTGCCCTTCAATTCTGCTAAGTCTGTTAATTAGTGCTTTCTTATATTCATCGCTTCTAACTGTCTCTCTGCCCTGACAACATACCTTCTCTTCGCATGGCATATTCTTATCTTTATTTTCCATAATTTTCATTAACTCCCTATCTGTGTTTCATATACCCCTATTGGGTATATTTCTATCTAGACAATACTCTTTTTCGCGCCCAGTGTCAATGAACTTAATGTGAAGAGTTCGCGCCAAGGTCGCGCCAAATTTCAGTCAAATGGCTTGCTAGCTATAGCGATAAGTGTTATACTTCATTGGTAAAATAAACGGGGAGCTTGCGTTGCAGGCTGAGAGGAAGGTTCGCCTTCGACCCGCATACCTGATTTGGATAATGCCAACGTAGGAATTGACATAACACTCAAACTATCATTGGAGCTTCCTAATCGGGAGGCTCTTTTTTAACGCAAAAAAGAATTGAGTCTAATTACGGAAATCCACAGCCTTACAACTGTGGCGGACTAAGGGGAGCGCCTTAAGTCTTGTAAATTGCGATGGGAAGCCGTGTTCCGGCGTGAGAGGAAGCCATTTAGCTTCGACCGACCTTCCGTGGGTGGATTGTTAATCTGCCTTTCTATTAATGGGAAGTGTCGGTAATTCTGCACAACCCACAAGAATTTATAAGTCATAAGGAGACAAAGTCATGAAGAAAACAAATGTTACTAAACTTACGGTTGCAAGCCTGCTTTGCGCAGTTGCCATTGTCGGCAGCTTGTTCTCATTCCCTGTTCTTGGAAGCAAATGTGCTCCGGTTCAGCATATGGTTAATATTATCTGCGCAGTACTTCTTGGACCAGCATATGGAGTTGGTGTTGCTTTTGTAGCAAGCCTTGTTAGAAATCTTCTGGGGCTCGGAAGCCTAATGGCATTCCCAGGAAGCATGTTCGGAGCTCTATTGTGCGGATTGATGTATAAGAAAACAAGAAAACTTCTACCTACTCTAATCGCTGAAGTTTTTGGCACAGGCATCCTTGGCGGACTATGTGCATACCCTATTGCAGTCCTCTTTATGGGGCAGCCCGCAGGCCAACTAGCTTTCTATGTATATGTTATTCCATTCCTCGTTTCCACTGTAGGCGGAGCGGTTCTTTCGGGAGTTCTTATAGCATCACTACAGAAAACTGGCGCACTAAGTCGCATGCAATCACAGCTTGGAGAGCAACCAGTTAGCTATACAAATACAGACAAGGAGAATGCATAGAAATGTTTAAGGAAAAACTAGATAATCTAAGAAATACAACACCGCTAATTCACAATATTACAAATTATGTTACAGTAAACGACTGTGCAAACATCTTGCTCGCATGCGGTGGCAGTCCGATAATGTCAGATGATATCAGAGAAGTTGAAGAAATCACATCAATTTGCGGCGGACTAAATATTAACATTGGCACTTTGAATGGCAACACAGTTAAATCCATGCTTGCCGCAGGTCTTAAAGCAAACGAGCTTGGACACCCTGTTGTTCTCGATCCCGTTGGTGCTGGCGCATCAGCAATGAGAACCGAAACTGCTCTTAACCTTCTTGATAAAGTTCATTTCTCAGTTATTCGTGGCAATATTTCAGAGATTAAAACTCTCGCACTTGGAAGCGGTTCTACAAAGGGAGTTGATGCAGATATTGCTGATAAGGTAACACCAGATAACTTGGACCAGGCCGTTGCTTTTGCAAAAGATTTTGCTAGAAGAACTGGCTCAGTCATCGCTATTACAGGAGCTATCGACATTGTTGCTGACGATAAGAAGGCTTTTTGCATTACCAACGG
>JAAZHB010000104.1 GCA_012510935.1 Clostridiales bacterium | reverse complement strand
TGTAGAAAAAAGACCTGCAGCGAAATAAGAACTGCGTAGAAACAAGAATGGGAGGATTAGTTTTATGGACGAGATTAAGAAAACGACTTCGGAATTCATAGAAATGAGAGCTCTTTGGTGCGAAGTCTTTGAGGACACGGAAGATTATGTTGATGCATTCTTTGAATGTTGGGGAGACTCTGCTGAAGCCTACATCCTTACTGATTCAGATACCAGTGAGATTAAGGCTGCTGCCACAATGCTGGATATGGGCGAATTGATTGTGCCGTCATCATGTATTGTAAATGCTTCAGCTGGTCATACGCCAGCGCCGATTATTAAACCTTGCTATGTAAGCTATGCCATTTATACTAACCCAGAACTCAGGAGCAAAGGTTATGGTTCAGCTATCACCGAGCATATAAGAGAGCTGGCCTTTGAACGCGGAGGCGTATCCATGCTCTGCCCTGCTCAGCCTAGTTTAATTAAGTTCTATCAGCCGCTTGGCTATGAGCCTAGATTCTATGCCACAGCTCGCACTCTTAATCTTAACGGAGCTTTTTTTGACATCTCTGCACTAGAAAGTCACGAAGTCGACAAAATAGATATTAATGAATATGCTATCTTAAGAGAGCAAATGTTAGAAGATACAGTTCACATTAAACTTAGCGATGCCGCAATGAAGTTTATCGATTTAAGCAGCAAAGAGTTTGTAGCATCATGCAACAACAAAGTTATAGCTGTAATTGATTCAATCCACGAAGACAGTATTTTCTTCTCGGAAGTTCTCGCAGCAGATGATTTGCCAATAGAACAGATTGAGGCGGCACTTGCAGTAATTGCAAAAGTATATGGGAAATCACAGCTTGCCTATAGATCTCCAGGTAGCGAATATTTGCAAACTGGGCGTCTTGGCGCTGAGTTCGTACAGGCAATGATTGCTGGTGATATCGCTTCTGAAGGCGGTTTTAAATTTACCCATGGATATTTTGGTTTTCCTTTTGACTAGATAGCCGTCTATGCATTATACTTGTAATAATTGTGAAATTTAATTAGCTTTTTTGTTATTTATACCAAGTTTATACTGAAAGGAATTGGTGAGCCAATGAACATTGTATGCTTAGATATGGAAGGGGTTCTAGTGCCTGAAATCTGGATTAATTTTGCGAAAGTAACAGGAATTCCTGAATTTGCAAGAACCACAAGGGATGAACCTGATTACGACAAGCTGATGAAATACAGAATTGACTTGCTTAGAGAACATAATCTAGGCATCAAAGAGATTCAGAATGTAATTGGGCAGCTCGATCCATTCCCAGGAGCAAAGGACTTTATTGATACACTTAAAAGAGAGACTCAGGTTATTATTCTGAGTGATACATTTACTCAATTTGCTCAGCCACTAATGGAGAAGCTTGGCTTCCCTACACTTTTCTGCAATGAGCTAATTGTAGGAGAAGACGGTATGATTGAAGATTACAGAATGAGAGTTAATCCATCAAAATATACCACTGTTCGCGGTCTTCAGACTATCGGCTTTGAGACTATCGCTGCAGGAGACAGCTTCAATGACCTTGGAATGATCAAGGCTAGTAAGGCTGGTTTCCTCTTTAAGACAACTGATCAGCTTAAGGCAGATTATCCTGAATTCCCAGCTTTTGAGGAATATGACGAGCTCCTTAATGCTATTAGAACAGCATTATAGAACATTGATATTCACAAAGGGCCGTAGCATCACTGTTTCGGCTCTTTTATTTTAAGAAAACACCGCGGGATGCGAATTACGATAGAACATGTACTCTCGCTTTTTTAGGAGGAACCCTTGGAACTATTATATTTTCTCGAGAACCTACGGGCCCCGTTTTTTGATACTTTTTTCTCATTGATTACCCATCTTGGAGAAGAGACCATTTTCCTTGCAGTGGCAATCCTTGTATTCTGGTGTATCAATAAAACTCTGGCCTATTACATATTTATGGTTGGACTTACGGGAACTGTTGCGAACCAATTTCTGAAAATTGTGTGCCGAATTCCTCGCCCATGGGTTAAAGACCCAAACTTTACGATTGTTGAGAGTGCTAGAAGTGCCGCCACAGGATACTCGTTCCCAAGCGGCCACACGCAGAGTGCGATTGGACTATACGGAAGCTTGGCAAGATGGTACTCAAATAAGTGGATTCGAATCCCTGCAATTATAATCTGCATACTCGTTCCACTCTCGCGATTGTACCTTGGCGTTCACACACCTTATGATGTAGGGACATCCATTGTAATCGCGCTTGCTATGGTATTTGGCTTCTATCCTTTGATTCGTAAATCTGTTGAGAAACCTAATAATATGCGATATCTACTCGGTGGTTTGCTAGTTCTATGCCTGGCATTCCTTGCATATGTGAACTTTGCAAAATTCCCTTTGGATATTGATGCAACTAACCTTAATTCAGCAGTTGAACATGCTTATAAGCTTCTTGGAGCTATTCTTGGGCTTGTCTTAACATATGAATGCGATACTCGATATCTTCACTTTGATACGCATGCTGTGTGGTGGGCTCAACTTCTTAAGACAGTTCTTGGGCTTGCGATTGTTCTCGCAATTAAGGCGCTTCTTAAGGCTCCACTATATGCAATCATTGGTCCAAATGGTATTGCAGATTTGCTAAGATACTTCCTCGTTGTTGCTGTAGCTGGAGTTCTTTGGCCAATGACATTCAAGTTCTGGGGTAAGCTCGGGAGAAAGGCCAAGTAGTATGATTTTTAGAAAAGCTACCGAGGCTGACTTAAATAGATACATAAGCTGACTTAAATAGATACATAAATTGAAAGGATTAAATTATATGAATGATAAATTTTATTTAACTAATGAAATAGCAATTATTAACTTCGACCTGGCTTGTCCTGAGACTAAGTCAGGCCTTATCAAGACTCCAGGGTTCAAAATGCTAACTCTGAAATACCTTGATTACCTCAAGCATCGCGACCCGGATGTATATGAATGGGTTCTTGACGGGAATTCTCCCGAGGAAGCTGTAGACGAAATCCTTCAGCTCCTTCGTACAGCTCTTGTCTTTGACGCAAGTGAGATTGAAAGCAAATATTTAGATGGAACAGACAATATTTTAACTTTCGTTGACCTTTACTTTGACTTTTGGAAAGCACATGATAGATATTCTGTATCCACCAGCAAGATAAGTATCGCAGGTTCAACTGAATATGTTGACCGTGACCATACATTTAACGAGCTTGTAAGAAATACATTCCGTACACTAGAGCAATCGCTCACAGGCAAGAAAATCAGAGTTTTTCGCCAGCAGCCTTCTAGTACAAACGGCGCTATCTCATGCTACAAAGCTCCAAATGTTGGGCTAAGCGAAAGGTATGCTTTTCTTAAAAAGACAAAATTTATCGATTCTATAATGCTTAGAACCCCGATGCTTTTACATCCTAAGTCAAACAAGAGAGAAGGCCTTTTCAAAGAGGTTGATAGGAATCCAGCTTACACATTTGAAGGTAATACAAATGAATATTTCTGCTTCCCTGCAAAAGTCGGAAGTCTTCTAATAGATATTTGCTTCCACCGCGACTATATCGCAAACGGAATCTCATGTGCGAATCTTTTTGAGCTTGCGACACCCCAAGAAGCATCACAGAAGCCTGATGGAATTGTAATTTTCGGTAATCCGGACGGTCTTGACGAATGCAGCTTCTATCACGACTGGGATGAGGATGTATGGATTGGAAGTGTCTCTTCTAACGAGAAAATCGAATATTTTGGCTACATGAAGAAGATGGTTCTTACAATTCACAATGTAATTATGCTTAACAAGGGATGGCTCCCAATACACGGTGCATTTATAAAGGTTACACTGATGAACGGTCTATCCAAGGGAATTTGTTTAATGGGAGATTCCGGCGCTGGTAAATCCGAGACAATTGAGGCTATGAAGGCTCTTGGTAATGACAGGATTAAGAAAATTGACGTTGTCTTTGATGATATGGGTACTTTCCATGTCGAAGATGGTGTTGTATATGCTCAAGGAACTGAGATTGGTGCTTTTGTGAGACTTGATGACCTAGACGCTGGTGCTCCATACAGGGACATGAATAGATCTATTTTCTTTAACCCTGAGCAAATTAACTCCAGAGTTATTACTCCGGCAGCACCTTACAAAACTGTTGTTAGCAACCATAAGATTGACCTCTTTGCTTACGCGAACAACTATGAAGATTGTCTTGGACTTCGCAAGATTGATGACATTACTGCGGCCAAGGATATTTTCGTAAGAGGTAGAAGAATGGCTAAGGGCACAACTCAGGAGCAAGGTCTTTCGGAGACATATTTCGCAAATCCATTCGGGCCAATGCAGATGCAAGAGAAATGCGAGCCTATTCTTGATGAAGTTTTCGCTACTCTTGAGAAAAACGAGACATTTATTGGAGAAGCATTCACTCATCTTGGTATTAATCCTGAAGGAGACGACATCAATCTTGCAGCGCAAGCCCTTCTTGATTTCATTGAAAATGGTGCTGAAGCATAACAGATTGTCGCTGAATACAAAAAACGTACCAAAAACATCGACAAAACTGTGTCAATTATATTAATTTAATTTCTTTTATCCTATAATAGGGACTAGTGGTTTTTTGATTAACAATATCAATATGGAGGGTGAACAACAATGAAGACAGATATTCAAATTGCACAAGAGTGCGAGAAGAAGAACATTTATGAAATTGCAGAGAGTGCGAAGATTGATGATAAGTATCTTGAGCCTTACGGAAAGTATAAGGCAAAGATTGATTACTCACTTCTTGCTGATCATGCAGATACCCCTGATGGAAAGCTTGTTCTAGTAACAGCTATTACTCCAACTCCTGCTGGAGAAGGTAAGACTACAACATCAGTTGGTCTTGCAGACGGATTTAGAGCTCTTGGTGAAAATGCAATGGTTGCATTAAGAGAACCTTCTCTTGGTCCAGTTTTCGGAGTTAAAGGTGGTGCTGCAGGTGGCGGATATGCTCAGGTAGTTCCAATGGAAGATATCAACCTTCACTTTACAGGTGACCTTCACGCAATCGGTGCTGCTAACAATCTTCTTGCTGCAATGATTGATAATCATATCCAGCAAGGCAATGCGCTTGGAATAGATATTAAGCAGATTACTTGGAAGCGTGCTATTGACATGAACGATAGACAGCTAAGACACATCGTGTGTGGCCTTGGCGGAGCAAAGCAAGGTGTTCCTAGAGAAGACGGCTTTGATATCACTGTTGCATCTGAAGTTATGGCAATTCTATGCCTAGCATCAGATATAACTGACTTAAAGAAAAGACTTGGAAATATCATTATTGGATATACATACAATGGTGACCCTGTTACAGCTCACGACCTTAATGCTGAAGGTGCAATGACTGCCCTTCTTAAGGATGCTCTCAAGCCAAATCTTGTTCAGACTCTTGAAGGTACTCCTGCATTTATCCATGGAGGCCCTTTCGCTAACATCGCATACGGATGCAACTCTATTACTGCAACAAAGATGGCTCTTAAGATGAGTGATTATGTTGTAACAGAAGCTGGTTTTGCAACTGAACTTGGAGCTGAGAAGTTCCTTGACATTAAGTGCCGTATGGCAGGATTGAATCCTTCTGCAGTTGTAATTGTAGCAACAGTTAGAGCTCTTAAGTATCACGGTGGTGTTGCAAAGGCTGACCTGAACCAGGAGAACCTTGAAGCACTTGAGGCTGGTCTACCTAACCTACTACAGCATGTATCCAACATTAAGAATGTGTTTGGACTTCCATGCGTTGTTGCAATTAATGCTTTCCCAACAGATACAGATGCAGAGCTAAAGCTTGTTGAAGCTAAGTGCCGCGAGCTAGGCGTAAATGCAGTTCTTTCTGAAGTTTGGGCAAAGGGCGGAGAAGGTGGCAAGAACCTCGCTAACGAAGTTATGAGACTTTGCAACGAGCCAAATGACTTCAAATTTGCTTATGAACTTGATGGAAGCATTGAAGAGAAAATTGATACAATCTGCAAGAGAATCTACCACGCAGACGGAGTATCTCTTTCAGCACAGGCTAAGAAGCAGGCTGCGAAGATTGCTGACCTTGGACTTGCAAATCTTCCAATATGTGTTGCCAAAACTCAATATTCTTTCTCAGATAACGCTAAACTTCTAGGTGCTCCTAGAGACTTCACTATCGAAGTTAAAAACATTAAGGTTTCTGCTGGAGCAGGCTTCATTATCGCATTGACTGGCGACATCATGACAATGCCAGGTCTGCCTAAGGTTCCTTCTGCAGAGAAAATCGATGTTGATGAGAACGGCGTAATTTCAGGATTATTCTAAGAAATTGCGTTAGAAAAGAGGTCAATGAATAAAAATGGCAACAAATGATATTAATAAAATGACAGAAATGCCTCTTGATGAATTCCTAAAACAGCTTGCTTCTTCAGCTCCTGTTCCAGGCGGCGGCGGTGCATCGGCCCTTGTAGGCGCACTTGCAATATCGCTTGGCAATATGGTTGGAAGTCTTACTACTGGAAAGAAGAAATATGCTGATGTTGAAGATGACATCCAAGAGCTTAATGCAAAGTCCGAGAAGCTTAGATTAGAGCTTCTATCCCTTATGGCTAAAGACGCAGAAGTTTTTGAACCACTTTCTAAAGCATATGCTATTCCAAAGGATGACCCTACACGCAATGCTGTAATGGCAAAGGTTCTTGAGGACGCATCCCTAGTGCCTCTTGCAATTATGCAAAAATGCGCTGAGGCTATCGATATTATTGAAGAATATGCTCAAAAAGGAAGTCGTATAGCAATTTCCGATGCAGGTTGTGGCGCTGCTTTAGCTCAAGGCGCTCTTCGAAGTGCTGCTTTGAATGTTTTCATTAACACAAAAGCAATGCAAGATAGAACTCTTGCGGCATCTTTGAATTCGCAGGTAGATGCATTACTATACAAATACACAGCTAAGGCTGATGATATTTACGCACTTGTTACAGGAGGTCTTATCAATGGCTAGAATTTTAAACGGAGCTCCGGTTTCAAAAGCAATTACAGAAAGGTCTAAGCTTGAGGTTGAAGACCTTTCATTAAAAGGAATTACCCCAACTCTTGCAATTCTTCGAGTTGGCGAACGACCAGACGATATTTCTTACGAGAATACTGCTATCCGTCGCGCCCAGAATACATCAGTAGCTGTACGCAGCGTCGTTCTTCCCGAGGATGTTCCTGAGAAAGCTTTTTTCGAAGAATTAGAGAAGCTAAATAATGATGATTCCGTTCATGGAATTCTTATGTTCAGGCCTCTTCCAAAACATATTGACGGTGAGAAGGCAAGGCTTATGCTGAATCCTCTAAAGGATATTGATGGTTGTACAGACGGCTCGCTTGCAGGGGTTTTCACTAACTCAGGCTATGGCTTTCCGCCATGCACAGCTCAGGCGGCTATCGAAATTCTTGACTACTATGATTACGATTGCAAGGGTTTGAATGCCACAATTGTTGGTAGATCTCTCGTAGTCGGAAGACCCGTTGCAATGATGCTGATGCACAAGAATGCAACTATCACAATCTGTCATACTAAGACGACCGACCTTGCCGCAAAAACAAAAGCAGCAGATATTCTTATCGTTTGCTCTGGGCAAATGGAGTCAATCGGTGCAGATTATGTGACTGAGAATCAGGTTGTTATCGATGTCGGAATTGGATGGAGTGAGGAGAAAGGCAAGCTTTGTGGAGATGTAGTCTTTGACGAAGCCGAGCCAATAGTGGGTGCAGTTACGCCAGTACCTGGCGGCGTTGGCACTGTTACCACAAGTATTCTTGTCTCGCATGTTGTAGAAGCGGCAAAAAGAACATTAAAATAAAAATTCTCCTTATTCAACAATCGCGTAGAGGCTACTTGTTAGCCCCTACGCGATTATTATGCATCTACTGTTTTTGTGCCACCGTTTACAATGTGAACCCGCCGTTTAAAATTCTACGATATAATTCGTGCGGTACTGCCACCAACATTGTCTTTGGTTACAATAATTTGCTTATCTATTCTCTCCTTCAATTCCGCTACATGCGAAATTATTCCTATTAGTTGATTGGCCTCTGTTAATCCAACAAGTGCTTTCATCACTTGCTGAAGCGATTCCTCGTCTAGGGAGCCAAAACCTTCATCAACGAACATTGTCTCAAGCTTTATGCCTCCTACGGATGATTGAATTTCATCTGAAAGTCCAAGTGCCAAGGACAGCGATGCTATGAAAGATTCTCCTCCAGACAGAGTCTTAACACTTCTCTCGCTTCCATTGTAATGGTCAATTACATCAAGATCTAGTCCGCTTTGGCTTCGCTTATTTGATGCATCTACTCGACGCTTCAGTTCATATTGTCCATCGGACATTACCATCATCCTTGTGTTTGCTCTTGCGATTATACGATCGAAATATGTCGTCTGAATATATGTCTCAAGCATGATTTTCTCTTTACCCGAAAGTGTGCCATTTGCTGTGTCAGATAGAGCCTTGACCCAAGTAAGCTCGGTTTCAAGCTTTCCATATTCGGCGTTTTTCTTCTTGATATTATTTAAGAGCTTTTTATTAGTTGTATGGCTTGTTGCAACTGCCTGCAAGGCATCAGAAAGTGACACCTTTTGAAGATTGAATGCCTCAAGACTCTCTCTATCTGCGACTATATCGTAGGCTTCTCGTCCTTCAAGAGTTTTCTTCGCTTCATCAATTGCAGCTCCAAGACTAGCTATTCTCTTATCGCAATCATTATAATCCTGGTGTGCTTTGTCAATCGAGGCTTCAATCCGACTGCGCGCAGAATTCATCTTTTGAATCTCAGCTTTTGCTTCAAGCTCCGATTCAAATGTTAGTTTATCTTGCAAAGCCGCTATGCTCTTCTCTAACATTCCGGCTTCAATATCTTTCTCGGCAGACTGCTTCTGTAGCAAGATGATATCATCGGTAACTTTCTTTAATGATGCATCTAATTCTGGAATTTGCATTTCGAGCTCTTGCTTATGCTTATTACTCTCAAGATTGGAATTGTATTTCTCTTGAACAGAATTTATTTTAGTGAGGCACCTGCCCTCGTAGCCAGGAACGCCATGAACTACAGCTTCGTAATTCGATGCAGTTTCAAATCTCGCATACACTTTTATTGCAGCTGATTTTTTCTCCGTAACTGCAGCTAGCGCGCTGCTTGCCAATTCACTTGCTGTCGCAGCAGCCTTATCTGCTTTGTCCGCAGCGTCTTTGGCAGATTGAAGTTCTTCCTTTGAAGGAGCCTTTGAAGTAATCTTTGCCGGATATGGGTGTGATGTGGAACCACACACCGGGCAAGGGCTCCCCTCTTCGAGCGTTTCGGCGAGAACTCCAGCCTGCTCATCAAGATAGGCTCTGTGTAAGTTGTCATATGTTAACCTAGCAGATTGCACCTCTGCAGACTTTCTCTTATAATCTGCCTTTAACCGTTCTAGATACTGCTCTGAATTACAAATATCTTCTATGCTATCCTTTAGCGAATTAATGGTCTCTAACCAGTCGTAAAGATTATTCAACTCTGCTTTCTGCTTTGCAAGTTCTTCCCCAACCGAAGAAAGCGTGGTTAGTTCCTTCTTCATTGCGTCAAGATTTGTTCTCAAAGAGGCTTCATTAGATTTAGCAGATGTCTGGCGAGCAATATTGGCATTCATTGCGATTTTTGCGGACTTTAAGCTAGCTTCTTTCTTAGATAATTCTTCATAATTAGGAATTTCAGCTCTAAGCGCAGCAACCTTATCCAGATATTCTTTGGCTTTAGGCTTAAGTTTCTCTGCCTTTGCAAGTTCTGCCTTAAGCTGCGTGAGTCGCTCCTCTTCTTCACCTAGCTGTGCAGTTGAAACATTAAGTGATGCTTCAACCTTCTTAATCTCTTCTGCTTTTGCAATTCGAACTGTTAGCTCCCCTATTTTATTCTCGAGTTTGGCAATATCTTCGCTAAACTGACTTTCGGCTTCCTTATACTTCTTGGTGAGCCTTTCGATAACATCCAGTGCCTCATTTGTCGGCAACTCCCCAGACTTTACCTTCGCCACTTCTACAGATAATGCATACTCATCATCACATACAACATCATCTATATACTGCTTAATACTCGCTGAGGCCTTCTCATATTCCTTGCTTAGGGAAATAGTCCTCCCTTTAAGTTCATCTTGTAGACGAGCAAATTTCTCCGTATTGAAGAGCTTCTGGAAAATCCTCTTTCTATCGTCGGTGCTCGCAAGTAGAAGCTTCATGAAATCGCCCTGCGCTATCATCGCAATCTGCGCAAACTGGTTGCGATCAATTCCCATGATATTTATAATTTCTGCATTTACATCCTTAACCTTTGTAATAATGCGTCCATTAGGCAGATGAAGTTCAGCATTTGCCGCTTCTATCGTAAAGCCCTCACCTCGCGTTTTGGGTCTTTGGTATTCCGGATTTCTTTTTACATAATACCTGTCGCCAGCATACTCAAAGGTTAGCTCGACCTCTGTAGGCGTGTTTGCATCCGCATATTTGGAGCGGAACATATTCGCATCCCTGCTATTACCGCTTGGTTCTCCGTAAAGAGCATAAGTTATTGCATCAAAAATCGTCGTCTTTCCAGCACCGGTATCGCCGGTTACAAGATATAGTCCGTTACGACCTAATTTACTTAAATCCAGTTCATTGGTGCCTGCATATGGTCCAAAAGCAGACATCATTAGTTTTAATGGCCTCATTTGCTTTCCTCCCATATCCGTTCAATTAGCTCAGTGAGAAAATCCTCTTGTTGCTTATCAGGCTTACTGCCATTCTGCTTCTCAAAGAACTCTTCGCAAAGCTCTAACGGTGTTTTTTTATCTACATTCTCGCTTCTAGTTATTTCAGATATATGCCTTGTGCGAGCATTATCATAGTCAAGCTTCATCAAATTATGATAAATAACGCGCAATTTGAAAATCGCATCCGGGATATCGTCCTCGTCCGTCAGAGTAATGTGCACATAATCAGTCTGATAGCTTGTGCCCTCATAAAAGCTCTTAAGTGTTAACTCCTCGTAGCTTCCCTTTAGCTCCACCATATCATGAAGAGGCTCCAATTCTCGCGTCCTAACATCTAAGTTCCCATCAATTCCTAGATTTATTACGGTAACAGATTTATTCTGTTCTGCCTCGGAGAAAGAATATTTAAGAGGTGTGCCACAATAGCGAATGCGTTCGCTTCCGATATTCTGAGGTCCATGGATGTGTCCTAGCGCAACATAGTCAAAGTCTTCAAAAACCGAGGCGTCAATGTTATCCGAGCCTCCGACCGAGAAGTCCTCTGATTCTGACCTGCTTGCACCCGTCACAAATTGATGGGTCACTAGCACCTTGCGAATCCCATCTGCTGTATCAACATCGCTAAGAGCTATTTTGATTGCATCAGTATAAGATTCAATATCCTCATCTGGATAGAATTTCCTTACATTTACAGGCTTTACAAAAGGTAGCAGGCAAATATCGACCAGCCCATATTCATCCTCAAGTCTTACTGTCTCAACATGCCCGTTATAAGTCTGGCTGATATGCACACCGCTTCGCTCAATAAGTCTTGTACAGAAAGCAAGTCTCTCCGCCGAGTCGTGGTTTCCGCTTATTACGAAAACCTTAAGATCTCGTTTAGAGAGACTAAATAGAAAGTCATCGAGCAAAGCAATAGCCTCTGCAGATGGTACTGTTTTATCATAAACATCTCCAGCAATTATTACCCCGTCAGGCTGCTCTGCATCGATTATTTCTAGTATTTTTCTTAAAATATATTGTTGGTCCTCAATCATCGAGAATTCATTAACTTTCTTCCCTAGATGAAGATCGGATAAATGTACCAGCTTCATATCAACTCCTCTAATGTGCGAATAATCTTGTCCGGGTCCACAGGCTTTGCCAAATGTGCATTCATCCCGGCATCAAGACTCTTTCGGATATCTTCTTCAAAAGCATTTGCGCTGAGGGCAACAATAGGCACTGTCTTAGCATCTGGTCTTGAAAGCTCGCGAATGCATCGGGCAGCTTCTATTCCACTCAACACAGGCATTCTAATATCCATTAAGATTGCATCAAATTCTCTATTCTTTGAACTTATAAATCTATCTACACCTTCTTTGCCATTCCTTGATATTTCTACAGTGCATCCAGCATTTTGCAAAATCCTCATGGCAATTATCGAGTTGACTTTGTTATCTTCGCAAAGCAGGATTTTTCTCCCTGCTAGCTTTGATTTTACATCGTTTCCCGCAGTTTCTTTAGACAATTCAGGCTCTTTCTTTGTGCGATATTTATATGGATACACAATGCTGAATTTTGACCCAACTCCAATTTTACTCTCCGCGAGAATATCTCCGCCTATCTCTCTGGCGATTTCACGCGATAAAGGTAAACCCAGTCCTGTCCCCTGAACAGTCTCCGAGTATATGTTGTGTTCTTGAGCAAAAGGACTAAACGCCTGTTCCATGAACTCTTTGGTCATCCCACAACCAGTATCTTCAACTGTAATTATATCAACCGCAGTTGCACCATCATTACTTTCATTCACAACAGTTAGAGCGATACGGCCTCCTTCTCCTGTAAACTTGCATGCGTTACTAAGGAGATTCATAATCATCTGCTGAGTTTTTAAAACATCGATATAAAATTCAAAACCTTCGCCAAGCCCATTGTCTTGATATTCAAATTGAATATGCTTCCTTTCCATTTCTGGACGAAGCATGTCAATGCAAGGTTTAATAACACCATCTACGGATATCCATTTCTGGTTCAACACGAACTTCCCACTTTCAATGCGACTCATTTCCAGAATATCGTTAATTAGGCTTAATAAAAAATGCCCTGACTCCAATATAGTATTCAGAGTATCCTTGGTTTCAGTTTCTTTGGTGCTATCAATGCTGAGCTTTGTTAACCCAATAATAGCGTTTAACGGTGTGCGAATCTCATGACTCATATTCGAAAGAAATTCGCTCTTGGCTCTATTAGCACTCTCTGCAGACTCTAACGCTTTTTCGAGTCTACGCTTTTTCTCCTGTTCTTCTCTATATAAGTCTGTGATATCTCTTTGTATAATAGTAATACTCTCTTTTATATCGTCTGAATAAAAAGCTCTTACCTTCTTGCGGCGCCAGCTTCCATTCTTATCACACATACGATATGTTTCGGTTACCACTCCTTCTGTATTGAGCTTATTCGTTAGAGTTTCCTTGTCAAAAAATATTGCAAGCGCTTTCCTGTCTTCCGGCATTATTCCGCCCAAATATTCGTCACTATTAATTGCTTTGACTTTAAATATATCTTCTTTATTCAAAGCCGAATATCCTGCTCTAAAATGCAGCAATGTCACGATGTCTGTCACAGTACTAACTAATGCTACAAAATCTGTCTCTTCCTCGATTATACTTTCGAGAGCCAGACTTCTCTTCTTATCTGTATCAACATCTCGAATAAAAGTATAATTGACCAAGTCTCCGGTTTGTTTATCTTTTGCTGTACGACAGACCGCAGAAAGCCAGTGAAGGCATCCATCATTCTGGCGACTCCTGTATTCTATCTTGTTCTCAAATATCTCAGCATTAAAGCGCTCAATACTCTTCTCGCAGCTAAAGAAATCTGCCGCGCGTTCTCTCTCCTCTTCAGTTGGTACCCGATCCATAATACTTGGAATAATGCCCTCTCCGCTTTGACCGCTAGAATATTTTTTAAAAGTATCCGTATTTACCCTGACTTCAATAATTTCGTTCTTTGTAACATTAAATACAATGAAAATATCACTATTCTTTTCGAGCAATCGTCGTTGGATAACTTCTTCCTCATGCTGTCTTTTCAAAGTATCGTTAGCACTTTCAAGTTCACTTCGAATATTCATGATTTCTTCATTGTCGACATAATTACAATAAAGAAGTAAATGGTCTTCATTGCGTTCAAAGACTGAAACATCCAGTCTAAACCAATGGTAGTTCCCATCTCCGCACAAAACTCGCAGGCGTATCCTCGCCTCGTCAGACCCTGCCTTTAGTCTTTCAATCGTAGCACTTGTTTGCTCGTGGTCCTCTTGGAAAATCACATTCATGAATTCCGCATGAGTCTTTGCAGTTCGCTTCTGTCTTGGCACGCCAATCATCTTGTAATATTTGTCATTCATGTATAGAAGATAGCTTTTATCTCCAACAATTTCGAAAATGCCTACCCCAGAAGGGATCCTGTTTAAAAGTTCCTCTTCAATCTTATTTATTACAGTAACATCAGACACTATTGAGCTATGTTTCATTGCTATGTCCTCCATAGAGTTTGAGCTGAAGTTCTCTTGCAATTGCCTTATCGAATCGCACAATTCTATAGCTCAAACTCACTCACACTAGTTAGAAATATTATATCATATATGAATATCCTATTGTTACTAGTGATAATGCTTGTTCCAATTTTCATTCCACTAAAATTTTCATTGAAACTGCAATGTTTTTTTGACAATTTGTTCAAAATTTTGTAAAATATCAAGTGATGTTATAATTGTCAAGACACAAGGATTATACAGTGTACATTCTATATTACACAGAAGTAAATTTAATATGTATTATTATTCTGCTCTTGTTTAAAATGCAGCTTAAGAAGAATTATAAGAACCTTTCTGCTGAGAATAAAGTCTTTGATTCTTTAGTTTTTGCTGCCATTCTTACTTGTATAGCTGATATGTTCTCGGGCTTGGCGCATGGGCAGACTTTCCCCGGAGCTAGAGTTCTTCTTGAAGTTTCTAACCTTCTCTATTTTGAGTTTATGGCTATCACAAGCTTTATATGGATGATGTATGTATATACAAAGTATGAAACTAAAAGGATGACCAAACGAACGTCTTTCTACTGGGCAGTTCCTTTAATTATTTTTACTATAGTTGTAATTACAAATCCATTTACCGGTTTTATTTTTACAATTGATGCAGATAATCTTTATTCTAGAGCTGCAGGCGTTGCATTGCATTGGCTTGTTGCTGGCTTCTACCTACTTGTTCCTACTGTAAAGCTTATTTCAATGATAACCCATGAGCCTAACAGGCAGCGCAAGAAAGAGCTTGCCCCTGTTGTTCATTTTATTATTCCACCTGCTATAACCGCTGTTATACAAATGTTGTACTATGGTGTATCATTAACTCAAGTCGGAATCACGATATCCATTGTTGCCATCGCTTTGGCAGAGCAAGATAGCCAGATTTTCTCTGACGCACTGACTGGCCTGAATAACAGACGAGCTTTCTATAGATATATTGATAGCAAGACAGCGCAAGGCAAGAAAGCGGACCTTACAATAATCGTCGTAGATATTGATGACTTCAAGCTTGTTAATGATAGGTTCGGACATATTGCTGGGGATCTTGCTTTAAAGAATGTCTCTAATACACTTAAGAAAGTACTTGGTGCATCTGACAAAAGGATATTCCTTTCACGATATGGGGGTGATGAATTCCTCGTTGCATCCACGGAGTGTACGGCAGAAGAAATTGCTCTATTGGTAAGCCAAATTCATGAAGAAATGGATTTAATAAATATAGGTGGCGAAACGCCATGCTCTTTGAAACTCAGTATTGGATTTGCGTCCGGAACAATCTCAAGCGATGAAGATGTGCGCGAGTTATTCGTTGACGCTGATTTGAAAATGTACGAAAACAAATAAATTATTTAAAAAAAGAGGAAAAAAATGGATTACAAAATGACGATTGCGGGTCTAGAGAGACATCTACCGCTTTGCAAAGTAAATGATGATCTCTATATTGCCGGCTTTATCATGTTCAATGATGTTGAGCTAACAATTGCTGTAGCAAGGGAGCTTCTAGATAGAGCTCCGGAATTTGATGTTATCTTGACAGCTGAATCAAAAGGCATTCCACTTGCTTATGAAATGGCTCGTCAGTCAAATAATGCGCCATACATTGTAGCTCGAAAAGAAACAAAGCTATATATGCAGGATGTATTTCAAGTAGAAGTTAACTCAATTACTACAAATCACAAGCAAAAGCTTTGCATTGGAAAGACTGAAAGAGACCTGATGAGAGGCAAGCGCGTACTCGTTGTAGATGATGTAATCAGCACAGGCGAATCCATTGCTGCTATTGACAAAATCGTTGATGCGGTAGGCGGAACTATCGTTGGTCAAATGACAGTTCTAGCAGAAGGAGATGCTTGCAAGAGAGATGATATTACTTATCTTGAAGAGCTTCCACTTTTCGACAAAGATGGGAATGTAATGCAGTAATAGATTTTACAGAAATCAAATCTCATAGATTTATAATATGAAACATAAAAGGCGATTATACTACCTGTGCTTATCAGGTAAGGTAATCGCTTTTTTCTATGATATAAACAAATTTTAATATGTTATAATTATATAAATGCAAACTGGGAGGTTGAAGTGAAAATACATCAGATTAGCAGAAATAATGCGGTCCTATTATATGGCCTCTTGTTCGGATATGTTTTATCTTTCGTTTTCGATGGTCCCGTATATTATGGAATGATTGCAGCAACCGGTAAGACCTGTTCGGACCAGTCTCTTCTTGCAATGACTTGTCATCTAGCAGGGCTTCTTGCTGCGGGTGCTTTTATTAAAAACGGACCACATGCACAGAAAATAATGCGTATAATGCTGATTGTATGTGCATGCACAACTCCGTTCTTTGTTCTCAATAATCAAGTGATTGCTTCCGCCGTAATAATAGTGGTTGCTTTTGCGTCAGGAACCGCTGTAGCTTGCTGGGGTGCCTTCTACTTCAGCTGTTTTGAGGACAATAACAGGCATGAACGTATGGCAAACGCGCTAAACCT
The DNA here is from genome assembly GCA_012510935.1 of Clostridiales bacterium. The sequence continues at coordinate 1,475 of JAAZHB010000104.1, read as the reverse complement.
CGCAAACATTCTCATGATGATAACGGGACTTGTTGCAACATACATCTCTGCGCTTGCAGGTTTTGTATTATCGCTTTCATATCTTATTATAGCAATAGTCGTTCTTCATAGAAACAAGTTTGAACGCAACGAAAAGTATGAAGCAGACTTAAAAGATGTTAACTTGCGAGTTACGACATTCCTTTTCTTTGCCTTTATAGTTGTAATAACTATAAATAGCGGCCTCATGTATGGCGTGTTTAACACTGAATATCTTGCATTCGAGAAGCTTACCGCGTGGTATTGGGTTCTACCTTATTTAGTTGCCCTATTTATTATGAAGAAGCTTTCCTTCAGAAAATCCAGCAACCTATATATTTACTTTGCTATCGTGATGATGATAGCTGGTTTTATTCTGAATATGTTGCTTGAAATAAAGCCTGCGAGTTATATTATTATCGACTCTTTGCTTCTTGGAGCGGCCGGCATTCTAGATTTATTCTGGGCGAGTATCGTTGGAAGCTCTTTTAAATATATTCGAAATCCAGTTCGTATGCTGAGCGTTGGTTGGTCCGCAAATGTAGTTGGTGTTCTAATCGGCGGTGTGTTCAGCAGATTTATTCTTGCCAAAAATCTTTCAACAGAAAGTGTTGCATTGATAGCGCTAGTTGTTATTTGCGCTTCTCTTATGATTCTCCCCGAGATGCTTCGACGACTCAGCCTTCTCTTTGTGAATAATCTTTATTTGCGGAGGCACAAAGAAATGCCAGAAGAGAAGCAGATCGAAGCGGTGGAAAGACTCCCTCGATTACAGGAGCTAACTAATGCCGAGCAGCGCGTATTACAACAAATTCTACTTGGCAAGAGTAATAAAGCCATCGCGGAAGAGCTTTCGATTTCTGAGAATACCGTTAAGACTCATGTGCGCAACATTCTTACGAAATATGAAGTCCCATCTAGAATCGAGCTAATAAGCCTGCTTCTTAGACAATAGTTTTGCAATAGTTATGCAAAAAATCATCATTTAGGATGATGAAATATCGCTGTGATTTAAATATACTTAACATACTAACTTTAAGAAAGAAATTGGAGGGGATAGTATGGGAAATAGTATTAACAAAATCACAGCTATTTTATTGTCATTAGCTATGCTATTAATGGGTTTTCTAGGAGCAATGCCTGTCTTAGCAGAGGTAGGCGATAATGTAGTTCAGTTCCACCTTGCAGACAATGGTGTAACTCAAATCAACGGAAACGCAGTTAGCATGGAGTCAGACAAGGAACTAAGCTATCAGGGTGATACTGCAAGCTTTATCTTTACTCTTGCCGACGGCAAGTCTATCACTAAGATTGATATTTCTGGAAACCAGTATAATTTAGCTAATGGTGGCAATCAAGTGATGACAAATCAAGGTGCAAGTATCTGTACTGCAAACTACAACGCAGGCACCAAGACTCTTTCACTATCAGGTGTAACAAGCACTCATTTTCAAATA
>JAAZHB010000103.1 GCA_012510935.1 Clostridiales bacterium | reverse complement strand
TGCAACAACCCCTCGGACAAATGGAATCTTCATCACCTTGCTATCAGGCTTCTTCTTTTCGCATTTTAGATATATTTCGCCACTCGGTATTCTCATAGCAAGTGCAATTCTGCCATTTCCTTGCATCATTACGCCGTCCATGACCGCCTGCCCACCAACCGAGGTTGGCTTTGCTCCTTTGACGAAAATCTTATCGCAATCTATTTTTGCCATTTTTTATCTCCGTGAATACCCGTCTATTATAGCTTCTTTCCCATAAAGTTTATGAAATCATCATTGCACTTAGTGCTAGACATTGTGTCAAGAATTTCCTCAGTGATATCTGCCACATTTCCTCTGTTCATTTCTCTTCTTAATGCGAACATTACCGCATAAGCCTCAGGCGAGAGCAAAAGTTCTTCTTTTCTAGTGCCTGACTTATTAATATCTATAGCTGGGAAAATTCTTCTCTCACTAAGTTGTCTATCAAGGTGGAGTTCCATATTTCCAGTACCCTTGAACTCCTCGTAAATTACATCGTCCATTCGGCTGCCAGTATCGATTAGGGCTGTCGCAAGAATTGTTACGCTTCCGCCTTCTTCAATATTTCTTGCCATGCCGAAAAACTTCTTTGGTGGCTGCAACGCTCCCGGATCTAGTCCTCCCGATAGAGTTCTTCCGGTTGAAGGCACCTCCAAGTTATATGCTCTTGCAAGCCTTGTTATGCTGTCAAGCAAGATTACAACATCTCTACCGCTCTCGGCAAGCCTCTTTGCTCTTTCTGATACAATCTTTGCAACCTTCGTATGATGCGACGCAGGCTGATCAAAAGTTGAATATATAACATCCGCTCTTTTAAGAGAACGCTTCATATCCGTTACTTCCTCAGGTCTTTCATCTACAAGTAACACTATTAGTTCTACATCTGGATATTTCTCTTCTATTGAACAGGCAATCTTCTTAAGCAGAACAGTTTTACCTGCCTTTGGCTGTGCCACAATAAGACCTCTTTGCCCTTTGCCAATTGGAGCTACTAGGTCGATAATTCTCGTTGACAAGTCGATGCTTGTCGTTTCAAGCTTCATTATTTCGTCAGGATAAATTGGAGTCAATGCTTCGAAAGGTTTTCTGCTTCTCGCCTGCATCGGATCCATTCCGTTAACTTCCTTTACGAAAAGAAGCGCACCATAACGCTCACCCATCTTAGGGCGCCTTGCAACACCAAAGATTTTATCTCCTGTTCTTAGTCTGAACCTTCTTATCTGCGTCTGTGCAACATACACATCTTCGCTCGAAGACATGAAATTATCAAAACGCATAAATCCATATCCTTGTTCAGCTACCTCAAGAATTCCCTCAACATCATATTTATTATTATTTTGCTCTGCAGTGGCCTTCTGCTCCGTATCGGTATCTTGCTCCGTGTTTAAATTTTGAATTTCCTCGCCACTATTATTGCCATCCTCAACCTCAAGCAAAGTTGATTCTTCCTCAGCCCTCTCTGCCTCAGCGATGGATTGCTCAATTAGCTGCGCTCTTTTTTTATTAGCTTCTGTTGTCATAT
>JAAZHB010000102.1 GCA_012510935.1 Clostridiales bacterium | reverse complement strand
TTGGTCGGATGTATCTATAGTGAAGAAGTTATTGATCATCTTAAGCGCCATTGCACTGCAAATGATTTTAACATCAGGATATCTAAGCATTAAGTCAAGTAATGTAGCAGAATGATCTGGTTCCATGTGCTGGATAACGACATAGTCAAGAGTTCGGCCATTGAGTGCGTAATCAAGATTCTCAAACAATTGGCTGCCTACAGCTCGGTCAACTGTATCAAAGAGAACAGTCTTGTCGTCAAGCAGCAAATATGAGTTATATGAAACTCCTTTAGGCACTGAGAAAACGCCCTCGAACAGAGAAAGGCGTCTATCACTTGCGCCGACCCAAAGTAGATCTTCGCTAATTTTTCTAGTAATATGCATAATTAAACCTCCCTATTTAAATTATGAATACATTATACAATATCTTGGGCAAAAGAAATGGAATAATCTATGTAAAAAGATTGATAATTTATAAACAAATAGGTAGAATGGTAGAGGAAAAATTTGGAGGGAAATACACAATGACTAGCAGTACTGAAAAGAGAAAGCTCAGGAGACGAGTTTTTGCGGAAATTGCCAAAATGGCGTATGCGAATGAGGGTGCGGAGACACTTAACAACCTACCGTATAGGATTGTAACTGGAGACGATAACCCTTACAGAGATACTATTTTTACAGAAAGAGCGATTGTAGGGGAAAGACTTAGAGTCGCAATGGGAATGTCACTCAGAGGACTTAATGAGAGCGCGTCGACAGCAGACGGAGTGGATGCCAGCCTTACAGGTGAAAGATATTACGAGCCGCCCCTAATAGATATTATAAAGTTTGCTTGTAACAAATGCCCGGAGAATAAGGTGTTCATCACTGATGGATGCCAGGGTTGCATCGAGCAACGCTGCCTTGAAGTATGTCCTAAGAAGTGCATCACAATGAAAAATGGTAAGTCAACTATTGATGAGTTCGCATGCATTAAATGCGGAAGATGTATGACGGCTTGTCAGTATCATGCAATTATTCGTCAAGAAAGACCTTGTGCCAAGGCTTGTGGAATAAATGCTATTCGAGAAGATGAATATGGAAAAGCCGAGATTGATCAGGATAAATGTGGTCAATGCGGAATGTGCCTGGCTAGTTGTCCGTTTGCGGCTATCGTAGATAAGGGGCAGGTTTATCAGACTATAAGAGCGATGGAAGAAGGCGAGAAAGTTTTTGCAATTGTTGCACCATCAATCGCAGGGCAGTTTGGAAAAGAGTTGACGGATACAAAGATGAGAGAAGCCTTTGACAAGTTAGGCTTTTGCGATGTAGTTGAAGTTGCTATCGGAGCGGACCTTTGTGCTGTCGAGGAAGCGGAGCATTTTGTAAAAAATGTGCCTTCGAAACTCGACTTTATGATTACAAGCTGCTGTCCGGCATGGTCAATTCTGGCGAAGAAGATGTTCCCGCAAATGGCGCAAAATGTCTCAATGGCACTTACTCCGATGGTTCTTACAGCGAGATTAATAAAAAGAAAATATCCTGATTGCAAAATAGCATTCATTGGTCCTTGTCTGTCAAAGAAGAACGAAGCAAGTAGAAGGACTGTAAAGAGCTATGTTGATTTCACACTTACTTATGAGGAACTTGCAGGAATGTTTGCGGCCAAGGAAGTTGACTTCTCAATAATAGAGGAGAAAGAACCTCTAAGAGAGGCAAGCGGAGACGGATATGGATTTGCCAAAACAGGAGGAGTCGCAGATGCGGTCGCTAAGCAGATAAAGAAGATTGATCCGGATAGAGATGTGAAGATAGTTCGAGCAGAAGGTCTGACAGACTGCATGAAGCTACTGAAAGAAGCCTCAGAAGGAAAGTATAATGGATACCTTATTGAAGGTATGGCCTGCCCGGGAGGCTGCATAGGCGGAGCAGGAACTTTGATTCCTTTTAACAAGGCAAATTATCATCTAAATGTAGCAATAGATGAGGCAACGGCACCAGATCCAACTGAAAACCCCTATATAGAGTGGTTAACTACTGTTGAAAACCTACATAAGACATTTGAAGAGGCTAGAAACGAAGAAGAATAGGTTTCATGACAGTTGAAATCAAAAAAATACGAATATTGAGCTAAAAAGACGCCATAAATTTGCAATTTATGGCGTCTTGTGGTTATATTAGTGTATGTTGAGAAGATATTTTATTATTACGAAGCACAAATTTCTGTCCACTAAGTTTGGCCAGAAAGTATATAATTCAAAGGTAACAGCTTGGGTCAGAAAGGTGTTTTGCAAGGATGTTCACACTAAAACTCTTGCATGCACTCTTTTGCTTGCAGGTATTACAGCATTAGCTTGTGAGATTGCATGGCTTATTCCAGCCAAGATAATAGTTTCATATAGGTCGTTTGATGACGACAAGGTAGTATCTGAAGAATTCTACACATGGAAGTCAACTGTAGAAGGAGCAATTAAAGATAATGGCATAGACCTTGAGAGTACGGATTATGTATATCCAGCACGCGAAATGCATGTCAGTAATGGCATGGAGATTAGCGTAAGGGACTCTAAAGAAACAACAGCAGAGATAGCTGGTAAAGAGGCAGATTTTCACTTAATCCCAGGAACCACAGCGGAAAACCTCAATTTCAATGGGATTAAATATGATGAGGATGACATAGTATCTCCAGCATTAGATGCTGAAGTAGCAATAGATTCTAGGATTGTCATGCAAGACATCAAGAAAGAATATGAGGAGAAGACAGAGGCTGTCGCTGCTCGTAATCTGGTTGTTTTCGACCCATCAATTGAATCCGGAGTTGAGACAACAGTTGCTGGTCATGATGGTGAAGGTGTGTTCACTTATACAACCACATATATTAATGGTGTAGATTCGGGCACAGAGAGAACACTCAAAGAATGGATAACTGAGCCGGTTGACAATGCGACCAAGCTTGGATCATCAATAACAGGACATACAGGAACTTATGAGATTGTAAGAACATTCACAGCAAATACAACCGCATATTGGCTCTCTGGAAATCCAAGCGGAGCATCTGGTGGGGCGTGCATATATGGAACAGCCGCAGTAGACCCAAGTACAATTCCTTACGGAACAATGATGTGGGTGTCCGGATATGGACCAGCAGTTGCTAACGATTGTGGTTCTGCCGTCAAGGGCGATATAGTTGACCTGTGGATGAGAAGCTATAACGAGTCATTGCAATGGGGCCGTCGATATATGAATACATATATTTTGAAGGCGGTAAGTTAATAACTGAGAGTGTCGTTTGAAATTGTAAAATAAAAGAGCGCTGAATTGGAATGTAAGGCAAGATTGCCAGAAGGCATATCCAAAGCATCGCTCTTTTTGCTTGTTATTGATTGTGGGAATTATCTAAGCTGGGTACAGTCAACCTCTCCATTATCAGCATTTTTAATAACATGATAGTAGGAGTATTGTGACTGATCGAGGGTTCCTTTATTAAGCATTATCTCATCAGCAAGTTCGCTATTCTCAGGCTTGATTCTAACTGAAATACCGCAAGATGCGGATATGAACCTTGGAACAGGCATAACTCTTGCCTCAGCCTCAGACAATAACTTCTCAGTTTGAATCGCTGCATGCGTTGATGAAAATGTGTATAGGTAGTATTCGTCCATTTAGATGTAATTCCTATTCTTAATTTAATTTGTTGGGAAAAGTTCTCGCTCAAGCATTATAACAATTACAGTGTAATGACCTTGCTAACCTCTTGCATAGCACCAAGAATATCATACATATTGCTAATTTGTCCAACCTTGAGATCGTCCTTAACTTCATAGTAGTTCAAGCAAGTACCGCATACCAATACCTTAGTTCCCTTTTCAATCATTGACTGAAGGTTCTCAACAATCTGAGGCTCGATGCCTGTTGTAAGCTTAACTCCACCGTTCATGAACAGAACATATGCTGGTAGCTGATCGCTCTCACTTAGTGTGAAAATTGCCATTTTTGCAAGGCTAAGTCCAAGCGTATCGTCGCCACCGCCAAGGATTTCTTTATTGAAGAAAACAGCGTAGTCCTTTCCTGTGTTTATGTTGCAATTCTCAAACTTTGCATCGTCAACTTTAACAGTCTCGCCGTTAGCAAATTTTACAAGCAAGCATCCTTCGAAAGGGTCTGCACTTACTACAGCTCTTCCAATTGATTCACCTAATCTGATTAGGTTGTCAGCCTG
>JAAZHB010000101.1 GCA_012510935.1 Clostridiales bacterium | reverse complement strand
GTTTTTCTTATAAAGAGACAATAAAGGAAGGTTCACTAGCTGCAGCCAGAGGCGGATATACCGCGGTTTGCACTATGCCGAACCTAAATCCTGTGCCAGATTGCCTTTCGAATCTGAATGTCCAACTTAACATTATTGAGAAAGATTCTGCCATTAAGATATATCCTTATGGTTCAATAACTGTATCGCAGAAAGGCGAGATTCTATCTAATATGGATGAGCTTACACCTAGCGTAATAGCTTTTTCTGATGACGGCAAAGGTATACAAAGCGAGGAATTGATGAGGCAGGCAATGCTTAAGTCAAAATCTCTTGGCAAAATTATCGTCGCTCATTGTGAGGTTAATGATCTTCTTAACGGAGGGTACATACACGAAGGCGACTATGCCAGATCTCATGGGCATCGGGGAATTTGTAGCGAATCAGAGTGGAAGCAGATTGAAAGAGATGTAAGACTCTCCGCGGAGACTGGTTGTGCTTATCATATATGTCATGTTTCATCTGCAAAATCAGTTGAGATTATAAGAGAAGCAAAGAAAAATGGTGTCGATGTTACTTGCGAGGTCACTCCCCATCACTTGTTGCTTGATGAGACTATGTTAGAAGAGGATGGCAATTGGAAAATGAACCCACCTCTGCGTTCAGCAAATGATAGACTTGCGCTTATCGAAGGTATCAATGACGGTACGATTGACATGATTGCAACCGATCATGCGCCACACAGCCTAGAAGAGAAATCTCGTGGACTAGAACACAGTGCTTTTGGAATAGTAGGTATTGAAACTGCTTTTCCTTTGCTATATACACAGCTTGTAAAGGAAGACATTGTTACCTTAGACAAGTTAATCGATTTGATTGCAATTGCTCCAAGAGAAAGATTCAGTATCCCACTGAACAACGACTATACAGTATGGGACCTTGGCGCAAGAGACACCATCACCACTGAGAAATTCCTTTCGAAAGGCAAATCGATGCCTTGGGAGGGAACAGAAGTCTTTGGAATATGTCTAGCTACCAGTTCAGGCGGACAAATCGTTTACAAGCTATAGGTTTTTTCAATTTCGTTTTTAACACTCGTCATATATAGGAGGTCTAACATGGCAAAAAGAACAGACATTAAGAAAGTACTAATTATCGGATCAGGACCAATTGTAATTGGTCAGGCTGCAGAATTTGATTATGCAGGAACACAGGCATGTATATCACTGAAAGAAGAAGGCTATGAAGTAATTCTATGCAACTCAAATCCCGCAACAATTATGACAGATACGCAAATTGCAGATAAAGTATACATGGAGCCATTAACTCTAGAATATATTGCCAAAATCCTTCGATATGAAAGACCAGATGCAATTATTCCAGGTCTAGGCGGACAGACTGGCCTTAACCTTGCAATGGAGCTTGAGAAAAAAGGTGTGCTTGAAGAGTGCGGTGTTGAGCTTGTCGGAACAAGTTCAAAAAGCATTGCGAGAGCCGAAGACAGAGAGCTGTTCAAAGAAATGTGCGAAACAATTAACGAACCTGTAATTCCATCACAGATTACCTATAGCATCGAAGAAGCAAAACTGGCTGCTGCAAAAATCGGCTACCCAGTTGTTTTAAGACCCGCATTTACACTAGGTGGAACAGGTGGTGGATTTGCTTATAACGAAGAAGAGCTCGCTGACCTAGGAGTGAATGCCTTTAATCTTTCTCCCGTTCACCAAGTTCTAATCGAGAAAAGCGTAAAGGGATATAAAGAAATCGAGTTTGAAGTAATGCGCGATTCTAATGACAATGCAATTACTATTTGCGGAATGGAAAACATCGATCCAGTCGGCGTTCATACAGGTGACTCCGCTGTAGTCGCTCCAATCCTTTCGTTAAATGATTCCGATTTGAAAATGCTCAATGATAGCGCAATTAAAATCATCAGAGAGCTTAATATTCAGGGCGGTTGCAATGTTCAATTTGCACTCAACCCTTATTCAAGCGAATACTACCTCATCGAGGTTAACCCAAGAGTTTCAAGATCATCTGCTCTTGCATCCAAAGCCTCTGGCTACCCTATCGCAAGAGTAACTGCCAAAATCGCACTTGGTCTTGCATTAGAGGATATCGAGGTTGCTGGAGGAACTGCTGCTATTGAGCCAAGTCTTGACTATATCGTAGCAAAACTTCCTAGGTTCCCATTCGACAAATTCTCAGATGCATCTAATGAACTAGGAACCCAGATGAAGGCTACTGGCGAGGTTATGGGAATTGGCTCATGTCTCGAAGAATGTATTCTCAAGTCTATCCGTTCACTTGAAACTGGTGTTAACCACCTTAAGATGGACAAATTCGACAAGATGGACATAAGAAATCTTTGGGCATATGTCGATGGAGTTTACAGAGATGACACAATGTTTGCGATTG
>JAAZHB010000100.1 GCA_012510935.1 Clostridiales bacterium | reverse complement strand
TGGCAAAAGCTCTATAAATCTCTCCGCGGTGGCTTTGAGTATAATCCCCGTACGCGCCAACATCTCCGTTTTCTGTAACACCTTCATCAAAGTTAATGCCAAAAAAACCTAAAGATGAAATAATTGTCTCAACTGCATTCTCTACAAAACGCTTGTCGTCAGTATCTTCAATTCTAAGATAAAAAACTCCGTTGCTCTGGTGAGCTAGTCTTTCATCAACAAATGCTCCAAATAGATTTCCAAGATGGATAAAACCAGTTGGACTTGGGCCGAGCCTTGTTACCTTTGCATCCGCTGGTAGGTCGCGGAAAGGATACACCTTCTCATAGTCCTCCGGTGTTTTAGCAATGTCTGAATATATCAGTTCGCTCAATTGGCTATGGTTCATTTAAAACTCCTTTACTTGTGTGAGTCATTATTGTTTAATCGTTTAATTATATAGCAGAGTAGTGGGTAAATTCAAGGTCGAGCCTTTTCCAAATGCTTTTGGGTGGTGCCGTCCACAAGTATCTGTGATATAATATAATATCTATGAAATGATGGAAAAGAGGACTAGTATGTTGATGACACTTACTAAATGGATATTGATAGCTCTTCTGTCACTTCCCTTTATCTTGTATATATTATTACTCTCTTCTTCTTTGAAGAAATACATTACCAAGTTAAATCGGCGAGAGCAAGAAGTAAGAAAGATTGCTGAGGAAGAAATAGTAAATATTAAGACTGGAAAGATAGATTATTTCAGTAAGAGATATGGCAATATTGGCAAAAAAGAAAGGAAGAAATGAGAAGAGGCTTATTTTTATCAATTGAAGGCCCCGATGGCGCGGGCAAAACGACCCAACTAGGATATATCAAGCAATTTTTTGAGGAAAGAAATATTGAACTTGTAATGACACGAGAGCCTGGCGGAACACCAATAGGGGAGTCACTAAGGGAAATCTTGCTAGATAAGAATAATAGCGAGATGTCAGCAATTACTGAGATGCTAATATATGCCGCATCTAGGGCTCAACATGTTGCACAGCTAATACGACCTGCAATTAATAGAGGTGCAGTAGTTATCTGTGATAGATATATGGATTCGAGCATCGCATATCAAGGCTATGGAAGAGGACTTGGTGATATGGTGGAGGAAGTGAACCTACATGCGATAGATGGGCTTCAACCAGACCTAACTATTTTTCTTGACTTAGATCCTGCTGTCGGCAAGGAAAGAATTCTATCCGATAGAAATGAATGCGATAGGCTTGAACAGGAGAAACTTGATTTTCATTATAGAGTTTATGAAGGCTATAAGGCTGTTGCAAAATCATATCCTAAGAGAGTGTACTCAATTGATGCAAGTAGAACAATTGAGGAAGTTAGGCAAGATATACATACTAAACTAGAAGAAATTTGCCTTGAGAGAGGAATTTAGATGTCGGATAAATTAGGTAGTATTATCTCAAATATTACATCAGAAAATGCCGCAGCACATGCATATGTTGTAGAAGGAACTCAAGGTGAGGCTAGAGAGTTTTTCTTGAGAAGTCTGATCAAAGGACTTCTATGCGAATCACCAGATTCAAATGCTTGTGCATGCAATAAGTGTAGAACTTGTAAGCAGATTGATGCCGATACTTGTCTTGACATAGTGAGAATGACTAGGTCGGGAAAGAATGGATACAAGACAACAGATGCAGAAGAATTCATAATGAGAATCAATATGGGTTCTTACGGCAAACGATTAGTAGGTGTAATAGACTATGCGGATCAGCTAGGAGAGATTATTGAGAATAAGCTCTTGAAGACTTTGGAGGAACCTAGAGGCAATGCGGTTATACTGCTCGCAACATCAAATAGCAATAATCTTCTTTCAACAGTTAGATCAAGATGTAGTATTTTAAGAATGCCTGAACTAGTTGATACTGAGAGCTGCGCGACAGTTGAAGCAACAGCAGAGGATGCTCAGATATCGCTTGACGATTTTGTGGGCAAGAACTTTTATGAGGTCAGATCACTTGTCGACAAACAAATTAAGAGTCAGGAAGAAGCTTTGCAACTACTTGGCTTGATGGAGGATGCGTTTAGAACTCAGATGGTTGAGGGGAAGAATATGTATGAGAATGCAAATGCGGCCATTCTAGTGGAAGAAGCTAGAATGGACATATATAGAGGAATGAGCTATGGTAAAGCGTTAAGACGTATATACCTTGAGCTTGAAGGATAGGAGGAAGTATGACAGAAATAGTAGGCGTAGGGTTTATGAAGTCTGGAAAGACATATTATTTTGATTCAGGCAATAAGCATTTTAATCTTGGAGAGATGGTAATAGTCGAGACAGCAAGAGGTCTTGAGTTAGCACACATTCTTATTGAGAACAAAGAGGTACCAGACGAAGAGATAGTGCCACCTCTAAAGCAAGTATTGAGAAAGGCAACAGAGGGGGATCTTAAGACTTACCATGAGAATCGCAAGAAGAGAGATGATGCGATTAAGGTATGTTCAGAGAAAATAGAGAAGCACAAACTCGAGATGAAGCTTATTGATGCAGAGTTTATGATGGATGGATCAAAGCTGGTATTCTATTTCTCTTCTGATGGAAGAGTCGATTTTAGAGATTTAGCAAAGGACTTGGCTGCACACTTTAGAATTAGAATTGAGCTAAGACAGGTTGGCGTAAGAGATGAGGCGAAGATGCTAGGCGGAATCGGAATTTGCGGCAGACCATTGTGCTGTAGCAAATGGCTGTATGATTTCCAGCCTGTATCAATTAAGATGGCCAAGCAACAGAATCTTTCACTGAATCCTACTAAGATATCGGGAACTTGCGGAAGATTGATGTGTTGCCTTAATTTCGAGAACCAGACATATAAGGAACTCCGTAGAGGTATGCCTAATGACAATGAAAGGGTAATGACCCCTGAAGGTCTGGCAAAGGTAATCAAGGTTGACTATTTTGTAGGAAAGATTGCTACCCGCTTGATCGAGAAAGATGATAAAACGGGAGAGGAAGTTTTCTCTCAAGAGGTAAGTGTTTACTTCAAGAATGAGATTAAGCGTCTTGGAAAGAACGAGAACATTGTAGATAAAGAGAATGATGAGATGCTCGATGAAGTAACAGCCAACGAGCTAGATAGAATTAGTAAGGATTGGTAATGGATATTCTGAACTCAAATGAGACTATTAGTTCAACTGGCTTTGGTTCTGTGAAAGTAGTCCAAGGTGATGGCTTCAAGTATGGGGTTGATGCAATCCTCCTAGCAGGCTTTGCCTGTGGTGAGACTGGCGCTTCGGCTATCAAGAAGAATGCTATAGTTGCGGATCTGGGCTCAGGGTGCGGAATTATCTCAATGGTAGTTGCATACAAAAGACAAGATTTGTTAACTGACGGGTTTGAGGTTCAGAAAGAAGAATATGATAGGGCATGCAGAGGTGCAAAGCTAAGTGATCTGCAAAGTCGATGCTGCTTCCATAATATGAATATTTTGGGGACATATCTCAAGGAAGAGTTTGAAAGCAAATACGATGCAGTTGTTACTAATCCGCCATACTTCAAGAGGGCTGGAGCTATTCTCAATGATAATGAGGCAAAAACCGTCGCAAGACATGAGACAAGCGCTGGGATTTCGGACTGGCTCAGAGTTTCTAATAGAGTGCTAAAACCAGGCGGAGATTATTATATGGTTCACAGGCCAGATCGGCTAGTGGATATTATATCTGCGATGAGAGAGCATAATATTGAGCCTAAAGAGATGCAATTCGTTAAGCCTAGAACTGGGAAACCAGCGAATATAGTGCTGATTCATGGAGTTAAGGATGCAAGACCAGAGCTAAAACTGTTGAAAGAATATGTTGTTCACGGAGAAGGACAGACATATACTGATGAGATTAACCATATATATGGACGTTAGCTTGAAGAATTATTATTAGAATTATATAATTTAATATATGCTTATTAAAAAGAAGTGTTCTTTCAAAATATAAGCGGATATATAACAAGGTCTTCTCAAAGAAGCATAAAGAAAGGTCCGGTTGTTCCGGAAATGGTGATAGATATGATGTTAAGAATACAGCTTGAAAGTGTTTTGATTGCAATTCTTCTGATTGCGGCAATTGTTCTCGTAATATTCTTGATTATTTTGGTTGCAAGACTTATAGGTACTGTTGGCAGAGTAAATGTAATCCTTGATGATTCAACAAATGCTGTAACAGAAGTTAAGCAACAGATTACAGGAATGATTGCAGATATTAGATCTAAAGGCAGCAAGGTTACTAGAACTGCGGGAACCAGTGTTAATAGTGTTAAGAATG
>JAAZHB010000099.1 GCA_012510935.1 Clostridiales bacterium | reverse complement strand
GGAGATTGGCTAGCAACATTTGAAGCATTAAAGGAAGTTTATTCTCAAGATGCATATTCTAATATTGCCATTAATGATGCGATTACACATCACAAAGAATGTTCAAGCAACTTTGTTCGTATGTTTGCAAAGGGTGTAATTAGAGACACATACAAACTTGATTTTTACATTGGTAAACTTGCAAAGAATGGCTTGAAAGGAATAAAGAAAAGAACCCTCATCATAATTAGAATGGGTGTTTATGCAATAAATTACCTAGATAGTGTTCCAGAACATGCGGCAGTAAATGAAGCAGTCGCTCTTGCCAAAAAAGTCAGCCGAGGCACGGAAGGCTTCGTTAATGCAATCCTTAGAAATTACTTAAGAAATAAAGAAAACTTCGACATGCTTGAACTTAGCTTGTCACAGAAATATTCTTTTCCTCAGGATGTGATTGATTTGATTGAGAGTCAATATAAGGATAAAACCGAAGCAATCCTAGAGGGCTTATGCGAACCTCCAACTTTGAATATACGCTCTAATCTGCTTAAGACAACTGCAGATGAGCTCGTAAGCAGACTTAAGAGTCAAGGAATTAATTGCGAGAGAGTTGAAGGATCAGATAGAGCGATTTCTGTTTTAGGTGGAGATCTTATTAAAACAGACGAATATAGAGAAGGTTTTTTCTCTGTGCAAAGTTTGTCGTCACTAAAGTCCATTGAAGCTTTTGCACCTAAGACCGGCGATTTGGTTTTAGACATGTGTGCGGCCCCAGGTGGGAAGACATGTGCCATAGCTGAACTAATGGGAGATTCAGGCAAGATTCTTGCTTGTGATATCTATCCACATAGAGTTAGCTTGATTGAAGCTTCTGCAAGTCGACTGGGAATAAAATCCATAAGCACTAGAGAACTTGATGGAACAAAGCATAACCAAGACCTAGAAGAAAAGTTTGATTGTGTACTTGCGGATGTACCATGTTCTGGGCTTGGAGTAATAGCAAGTAAGCCAGAACTTAAGCTTAGAACAAAGGTATCGGAATATAGTGATCTCAAAAAGATACAAATGAGTATTTTGGAGAATGCTTTTGCCTATACAAAAGCAGGCGGCAAATTAATGTATTCGACTTGCACCATTAATAAATGTGAGAATGATAAGGTAGTTCAATCGTTCTTAGAAAATTGTGTATGTGCATCTTTAGTTGAAAAATGCACTATTTTACCATATAATAATGAAATAGGTTTCTATTATTGTATAATAAAGAAGTCCGCGAAATAAGTATTGGAGATAGTTCATGAAAATAGGATATTTGACAGACAAAGGGAAAAGACGATCTAAGAACGAAGATGCAATAAGAGTCCTTTACGACCAGAAATTTTTTATGCTGGCAGATGGAGTTGGTGGCAATAAGTCAGGAGAGGTTGCAAGCACAACAGCACTTCAGGCTCTTGCAAACTTTACAGAGCACAATCCATTATCAAAGCTTGAAAATGATGAGCAGGCATTTAGATACTTTGACTCTGCAATTGAATATGTAAACAAGGTAATTAATACATTATCAGAGAAAGAGCCGGAATATGCTGGAATGGCAACGACTCTTGTTTGTGCGTATATAGATGGGGATAAAATGTATATCGCAAATGTTGGAGACAGCAGAGTATATATTGTTCAGGATGGTGAGATAAAGCAAATAACTGAGGATCATACATATGTAAATGACCTTGTTAAAATGGGCGCCATCACAAAGGAAGAGGCTGGTAATCATGCAAGGAAGAATGTGATTACAAGAGCAATTGGTGCTAATGCATACAATAAAGCAGATTGTTTTTGCGAACATGTTGGAAAGGATGATAAGGTCCTTATCTGCAGCGATGGTTTATATGACGAGTTAAGCGAGAAGGAAATGCTTGAACATATCATTAATCAGGAGAATATGGTTGACTGTGCAGAGGAACTTGTTGATATGGCAAATACTCGTGGAGGAAGCGACAACATATCCGTTATTTGTATAAGTATGGTGGAGGACTAAGATATGAGCAATAGACTATTGTCAGGCCGATATGAGCTTCTTGAGAAGATCGGCGATGGTGGAATGGCTGTCGTTTATAAGGCAAAGGATAAACTACTTAATCGATATATCGCTGTTAAGATACTCCGCCCAGAATTTACAAAGGATGC
>JAAZHB010000098.1 GCA_012510935.1 Clostridiales bacterium | reverse complement strand
CTTTTATACCGCTAATTCTACCACACAGGAATTAATACTTCAACGAAAAGGAACATTTGTTCTGTCTCCATTCTATAGTCTTCATATTTTATTACTTCACAATTAAAAAAGGAGGTACAACCCATGAATGAATATACCTCCTAATATTTTAGTTCATTAGAAATCGGCTCACATCGAAGCCAATAAATCTTTGCCTCATACTATCTGTAGCTGATTAAGAGCACCACCGAAAGTATGCATGGAACCCACCGCCTAAAAGGCAGGTTACATTCATAGCATTGTTATAATCCATATCTTTCAGAATGGAAGCCCTTAAAGATTGGAACTCCATTGTATTGCTTTACTTCCTCAAGTCCTTCAAGCGCTCTATAGGCTCCAGCAGCAAGCGCCGCAACCTCAAGCTGCCCTGGATAAATATACACCGGAGCAATCCAGTCGACATATTCTGTAAGTCTGTCAGTAACATATTTTGAGCATGCAGCACCACCAGTTAGAAGAATTGCTTCAAACTTCCCCTTTAGAACAATAGAATACTCACCAATAGTTTTTGCGATTTGGTAAATCATTCCGTCTAGTATAAGCTTCGCATACTCATCATTTTCTTCTTCAATTCTACGTACAACTTCTGCTATATCAGACGTTCCAAGATGATCAATCAATCCACCATTTCTTATAAGCTTGTTTTCAAGTGATTGCAAGTCAGGATATTCACCGCTGTATGCCATACTCATTACAGTCGCATTTGGAAGAATTCCAGAACGGGTTGAGGTCATTGGCCCATCGCCTATCAATGAATCACTTGTATCAATCATTCTGCCGTTATGGTGAACTGTAATAGACGCTCCGCCACCACAATGCACCAGCAAAAGATTCACATCATCGTATTTAAGCCCTTTTGAAACGCAAAAACGATGCGCAACTTCTTTCTGATTCAGAGCATGACAATGACTCATCCTATAAAGTCCCTTAAGTCCAGAAACACGCGCAATATCATTGAGTTCATCTGAGTCCGGTGAATTAACAGTATATGATGGGACATTATACTTATCGGCTAACTCCTTGCATATTTGCGGAGATAAATTTGCTGGATGTGGAACCCCTGCTGCAGCTTTCTTGCAATCCTCCACAAGAATATCATTTATTTCGTATATTCCGCCAAGACAAGGTACTAGCCCACCGCCCCTACCTACAAAAGCATCAATTGAAGCTATATCTACACTGTGGGCTTCACAAACCTCAAAAATAACATCTCTTCTGAAATCATATTGATCTTGAACAGTATGAAACTGCGCCATATCATCTTTGCTGTGCTGTACATTATCAATAAAAACTTTCTCGCAGTTATGATAGTATCCAACTTTGGTTGATGTCGACCCTGGATTAATTGCAATAATATTGTATATCTTCTCACTCATGACGATACCTCTTTTTAAAAAGGGATCAATTCACGCCATCAGCGTTCCCCGATCCATCATTATTTATAGTTTTGCCTGACCACAAATCCCCCTACCAATTTATAAGGTTCTGCAGCCAGGCTTAATATTTCCTAAAATGTACTTATGCGTTTGCCTTTGCTTCTCTGATTGAATCAAGAAGAAGAGGTCCTACCTTAAATAGGTCTCCGCAGATACCATAGTCAGCAACCTCGAAAATTGGAGCTACTTCGTTCTTGTTAACTGCGATAATGCACTCTGAATCCTGCATACCAGCCTTATGCTGAATTGCTCCGGAAATTCCAAGAGCGATATAAACCTTAGGGTGTACAGTCTTTCCAGTCTGTCCAACCTGGTGGTCTGCTGAAATCCATCCTGCATCAACTACAGCACGAGAAGAACCAACTACTCCGCCTAGCTCATCTGCAATTTCCTGTGCAATTTTGATTCCGCCATCTACATCCTTAGCGATTCCACGACCAACTGATACGATGAAGTCTGCACCGATTAGGTCAACAATCTTCTTAGCAGCCTTAACGATATCTACAACCTCTGTCTTGATGTCATCAGCTGTTAGCTCGAATGCTGGGTGAACTAGCTCAACTGAGTTTGCTCCAGCTTCGTCGAATGGTCTCTTCTTCATAACACCAGGACGAACTGTTGCCATAGCAGGTCTGAATCTTGGGCATACGATTGTTGCCATCAAGTGACCGCCAAAAGCAGGTCTTGTCATCTTTAGGTTAGTGTTAACATCGAAAAGCTTGCTCTCGAAGTTTGTTCCTTCTACATCTAGTGATGAACCTGACTTTAGGAACTCAATGTATCCATTTAGATCTACATCAAGATGTGTACAGTCAGCGCAAAGTCCTGTGTGTAGTCTAGCTGCACAACGAGGAGCTAGGTCTCTTCCGATGTTGGAAGCTCCGAATAGCATAACCTCTGGCTTGTACTCTCTTACCATATCTGAGATTACCTTTGTGTAACCGTCAGTTGTATAATTCTTTAGAAGTGGGCTGTCACATACAATTACCTTGTCTGCGCCATATCCACCAAGTTCTTTAGCAAGTCCTTCAATATTCTCTCCAAGTAGAATTCCGTGAAGCTCTACACCAAGCTCATCAGCCAACTTACGACCTTCTGAGATAAGCTCAAAAGTTGTTGGCATCATTACGCCCTGTCTCTGCTCACAGAAAACCCATACGTTCTTGAAGGCTGCTACGTCTGCACTATTATAAGTCATCTTAAATACCCTCCTTAGATAATATGCTTGCCTGT
>JAAZHB010000010.1 GCA_012510935.1 Clostridiales bacterium | reverse complement strand
TTGTGCTTATGTTATAATTTTACAGTGCATTTCTATATGCACTGTTTTTGTTTACTAATTATTAACGGGCTAGGCCTGTTTTGCGCTAGTAGAAATTATTTAAAAGGAGAATTCTTATAATGAAGAGTAACAAGAGATGGGGAATACTTGTAATTGCAACAATATCCCTTTTGTTTCAGGGACTAATCTATGCTTGGTCAATCTTTAAGACACCAATTGCTGAGATGTTCCCAACTTGGACAGTTTCACAGCTGTCAATGACATTTACAATTTCAATGTCAATGTTCTGTATCGGAGGTTTTCTTGGCGGAATTTTAAGTAAGAAGCTAAGCCTCAGAGTTAAGTTCTTTATCAGTGCTGTATGCATGTTCATCGCTTTCTGGGGAGTATCAATGCTTAACCCTGCAAAGCCAGCAACAGCTCTAACAATGCTTTACTTTTTCTATGCATTCTTTGGAGGCGGCGGTGTAGGTTTTGCATACAACGCAACAGTTGGTTCTGTAACAAAGTGGTTCCCAGACTGCGTAGGTCTTGCATCAGGAATTATGCTAATGGGATTCGGAATGGGGTCTTTGGTTCTTGGAAGTGTAGCTAGCTCAATGATGGCAAGCCAGGGCGTTCCTGTAACATTCAAGATTTTTGCAGTGCTATTTGCTGTTGCAATGATTCTTTCCGCATTCTTCATCAAGCTTCCTACAGAGGCAGACCTTGAAGGCATTGGAGCAACACCAGCTGCAGGCAAAGCCGTAAATGTAACAGAGTCAAAGCAGTACACACCTGGTGAAATGCTTAAGACTGCTAAGTTCTGGATTTTCTTCGCATGGGTTATCTTCGTATCATCTGCAGGACTTCTAGTAATCAATTCAGCAGCTAATATTTCAGTAGCTTATGGTGGAGCAGCAATTCTTGGAATGATTGTTTCACTAACTAATGGCTTCGGAAGAGTTATAAACGGAAGAATTTTCGATAAGAAGGGAAGTGCAATTGCAACACTTTGCTGTACACTGTTTATGATTATCGCTGGAGCGCTTCTAGCAGTAGGTGGAATGACTTCCCAGTACATATTTATCCTACTAGGACTCATTTTCGTTGGTCTTGCATTCGGTGGATGCCCAGCGCTTTCATCAGCGTATGCTAGTAAGACTTTCGGTGCACAGAACTTCGGAACAAACTTCGCAATTTTGAACTTCAATCTTATTGGAGCTGCATTCATCGGGCCTTCAGTTTCATCAAAGCTTCTTGAGGCTTCACAGGGTTCATACATTACAAACTTCTATGCAGTTCTTGCATTTGCAATCGTAGGACTAGTTCTATGGTTTGGACTTGCAACAATTCTTAAGAAGGAAGAGAGCAAGTAGTCGATTAAGTATCGAGCTTATATAGCGAATCAAATACCAAAGAGTTGCGCATCTTAGCGCAGCTCTTTTTTATAGTTTTGCACTAAAGTGATAAATGCCACTTGTGTGCGGAACTTTAGGGAATCCACAAAGACATTTACAAGGAAAGTAAAGGGGATTCAAAGGGGATTTACAAGCTCAAAAGATTGACAGTAAATGATAAATGCTGTAAAATTTATTACACTGTCCTTTCGATTTTTTTATCTAGAGATAGTGAAAGACAGAACTCAATATGCTGTTGTAGCTCAGTCGGTAGAGCACTTCCTTGGTAAGGAAGAGGTTCGGCAGTTCAAGTCTGCTCAACAGCTCCAGCGGAAACGCAAACGGACATGGGGACGCCTTGTCCGTGCTTCGAAAGTAACGTTATTTTTATAGGAGGAATAGACCAATGGCTAAGCAAAAGTATGAAAGAACCAAGCCACATATTAATGTTGGTACAATCGGCCACGTAGACCACGGAAAGACAACTCTGACAGCTGCAATCACAGCAGTACTATCACAGAGATATGGA
>JAAZHB010000097.1 GCA_012510935.1 Clostridiales bacterium | reverse complement strand
CAGCAGTAGCAGGAACAAATGCAGGCGAGTATGCAATGAACCTGGATAAGGCAGACTTCACAATCACAGGAACAAATGCAGGTAACTACAATGCAACATTCAAGGTTGTAGAAGACGGAAAACTAACAGTA
Source organism: Clostridiales bacterium (assembly GCA_012510935.1). The sequence continues at coordinate 5,411 of JAAZHB010000097.1, read as the reverse complement.
GATGCTAAGAGAGTAGTCATTGTATTAGATGATAAGACTAAGGTTGCAGGCACAGCTGACCCTGAACTAACAGGAAGTGTAACAGGTCTTGTTAAAGACGATGATCTTGGTAACATAGTATTTACTAGAGAGACAGGAGAGGCAGTAGGTACATATGCTATAGGAGCTGCATATACAGAAAACAGCAACTATGATGTAGAACTATCGCTTGGAGAGTTTACTATTACTGCAGCACCAGTGGTGCCACCAGTAACACCAGTAAATCCTACTACTCCTGGAATAACTACATTTGGTGTAACTGTAGGCGGAGCTGTTACATTAGATGCAGGAGCAGCACCAGCAGCTCAAACACTTGCTAAAGATAAAGCAGCTAAGGTAGCAGTTAATCAATGGGCTTTGATTAATCTCCTCTGCGCAATCTTAACAGTCTTTATGGTAGTAATTCTATTATTAGGAGACAAGAAGAAGAAAGAATATCTTGATCCAGAAGAGATAGAGAACGAAGAAGACGAAGATAAGAAGAGATTTAGGAAGAAGTTCAAAGTTGGAATCGTAGCTGAGACTCTAATCGCTGCAGTATCTGTAGTAGCATTCATACTAACTGAGAATATGCACAACACAATGGCATTGACAGATAAGTGGACATTGATGATGGTAGTATTTGCAGTTGGATCATTCATAGCTTACGTAGCAATAGGTAAGAGAGATGATAATGAAGATGATGAGACTGAAGCAGTTGTTGAAGGCTAGTGAGCATTAAGACTAGAGGATGGGCTAATACCCCATCCTCTTTTTTTATAAGAATATTATTTGCTAATAGAACTGTTGTGAGATAAAATATAAATAAAAGCAAAACAACTAGAATTATAATACAGGTATGATAAATGACTAGCAGGAAAAGGATAGAATTATTAGTAGGCTTGATTATATCGCTTCTGATAATGCTTACCTCCTGTGGTAGCACTGGCGGTGGCGGAGCATTTGAACCAGGAGATTGTATTGTTCCCGAATTCAATTCTGAAAGTGCAGAAGAAGAAAGTGGTTTTGAAGTTGATTACAGTGGGTTAGCAAGTGGTTATGTTGCAGTTAAAGCTGGCTCTGATTATGAAAAATTAGTTCTTCAAATCAATTTCGGAGATGCGCAATATAATTATTGGTTTGACAGCGATAATAAGATATTGGTGGTTCCGCTACAATACGGGGATGGCACCTATGTTGTTAAGGTACTTAAGAATACTACTGGAGATAAATATGCAGAGATTTATTCCCAGAGCAAGAGTGTACAATTGAGCGATGAGTTTCAGCCTTTTATTAGGTCAAATTCGATGGTGAATTATACCAAAGACTCAAATGCGGTTCAGGAAGCTTCATCATTAGCTTCTCAATCTGAAAATGATGCCGACTTTGTAAAGAATGTGTACAAATATATAGAAGGCGAAGTAGACTACGATCAAGAATTTGCCGATAGTAACCCCGAGATCTACTATCCAGTATTAGACAATACACTAAGCACTGGAAAGGGAATTTGCTTCGACTATGCCGCACTAGCTGCGGGAATGCTTAGAAGCCAGGGAATTCCTACAAAACTTATTACAGGATATGTGAATCTAGATGGTGACTTGTATCATGCTTGGAATATGGTTTACATAAAGAACGAGGGTTGGATAACTGCAGAAATTTCAGTTTCACCAAATGATTGGAACAGAATCGACATAACATTGGATGATACAGGCGATATCTCTAAATTAGGCAGCGATAGCTATACTCAGAAAGATATATATTAATTAGGAGGAGCGACGTGAATAAAATCAGCAATAGTGAAATAAGTGCTCTATGTGAGAGCTTAGCGATGCTCATCGATAGTGGGCTTCCAGAAGAAGAGGCTATCATTAAATTGGCAGAAGACGGAGCAAATTCGTCTGCTGCAATAATAAGAAACAAATATGATGTTAGCTTATCACAAGCTCTTCGCGATAGTGAAGCTTTTCCTGAATATATGGTTGAAATGACGGAAATAGGCGAAGGAACAGGAAGACTCAGCAATATGCTTCTTGATTTAGCAGATTATTATGAAAGACAGGGAATGTATGAAGACAGGATAGCATCATTAATTATCTATCCTTCCATACTTATGTTTGTGTTGAGTGCAATTTTGTTGTATATAGCTGTCAAAGTTTTCCCAGTTTTTAACGGAGTGTACGAGAATCTAAGTGGTACAGTTACAAGTGCAACTGCAGGAATGATTACATTTGCGACAGTAATATCTTGGATACTTTGTGCAATGTGTCTTGTAGTTGGAATCCTTGCTATAGTGCTCTATGTCAAATGGAAAGGAGCCATGAACAAGGAAGAAGTGATTGGTTATTTCAAATATACTAAGTTCACATCTAGGATAGTATATGAATTAGAATTGGCTGGCTTTACTACTGCTGTATCAAACTATTTTTCTTCGGGAATAGATTTAGAGACATCGATGGAGCAGGCTATCAAACTAGTAAAATATGAGGCTCTTAAGGATAAATTACAAGCTTGTATGGAAGCTCTTGAGAATGGGACAGATATTGTAAATGCTTTCAGGAATAACGAAATTTATTCAACTGCTAATAGTAGAATCCTAATTGGAGCTTATACATCAGGCAAAATGAATGAAGGATGGAATGATATTGCTGAAGCTGAGTGGGATTCCGTTAGTAAGAGCTTGAATGAAGTAACAGAGTCAGTTGAACCTGTAGTAACCCTTGTGTTGGCTGTCGTTATAGGTTTGCTGTTATTGAGTATTATGCTTCCGCTTATTGGCATAATGACAGCAATTGCATAACTTTAGATAGGATAAATGGATAAGGTATTGTAATAATACTGGAAAAAGAGTTTGGCATGGAGAAAAAAACAAGGATTGTAACATTAATAGTTGCGATTGCAGTGATAATAATCGCTGCCTTTTTCGCGTACTCTAGCGCAATGACGAGCAAAGAGAAGCACGAGAAATCTGCAATCAAGAATGCTGTTGTTAGTTGTGCAGTTCAATGTTGCTCAATAGAAGGGAACTATCCTCAAGACTTGGACTATCTTAAAGAGTATTATGGACTTCAGATCGATGAAACAAAATATATAGTAGTTTACAAGGCTTTAGGATCAAATGTAATGCCACAGGTGGATGTTCTTGAGAAGGGTGAATAAGGAGAACCAAATGAGCGATCAGAGTCATAAAAGCAGAATATCGGAAATGGTTCGCTATGCGGTTGCTATAGTGATATTACTTGCTATGGTTTTTTTGGCTGTAAATTCTTATCAAGCTATAACAACAATGCAGAATGAGAATAACGATTTTAGGAAAGAACTATCATATTTAGCAAATAAAGTTAGGGCTGCTGACACTACAGGCGCAGTAGAGGTAAACTCGGGTAAGTATGGGGATGCTCTTGTTATAATCGATAATACTGAAAGCGGTGCATATGAGACAAGAATATACGAAGATGATGGGATACTATATGAGGAATATCAGGCTCAGGGCACAGAGTATAACAAAGAGTTAGCAACGAAAATAACTTCTACAGATAAGTATAAAGTATCTAAAGCTGATAACGTAATTAGCATTGAGACAGATAGTGGAAAGACTATTGTATCACTGCGGGCGGAGGAATAAGTATGCATAACAGGATTATTCACAACCTTGCAATACTAATAACAGCGGGTGTTCTGGTGTTGGTTGTATCGATGGCAACCTTTATGGGTGCACGTGCATATTATTTAAGTAAAAACGCAAAGGAAATAAATGAAGCTGTTGAGATCTCCGCTAGCATCTGTGAGCTTGCTGCATCCTCAAATTCTGAGGAAGACTTAATTAATAAAATTAATTCTAATGTGGGGAAAACAACAGAGTCTGATAATGGCTATAGGTTAAATTATGAAGATAAGATATTGTTTACAATAGCTGTTGAGGAAAATGATAAATCAAATGGAAAGATGCTTGAAGTGAATCTTGTCAGCTACAAGGGCGACACTCAGTTATATTCGCTAAACACAGAGAAATATGTCTCTGGACGGAAAGCGGGTGATGCATAATGAAGAATACAGTAAAGTTTGGAACTCTGATGACGGTCCTTCTCCTTGCGTCACTTTGCTCCTTGATACTAATGCTTTTGACATTAAGCACTTCTTTGATGGATAGGCGAATATCGTTAAGATATTCAGTTGCTGTAACCTGGGAATACAATTTTGAATCACTTGGCCAAGAGTGGTTAGCAAATGTGGACGATGTTTTGGCAGCTAATCCAAATGCTGACCTTACCGCAGCAAACACAAAGCCAGATGATAATCACAGTTTCAGCATAGAAAGTATTGGCGAAAGGAAATATAGAGCTCAAATCGGAGATAGTGAAACCAAGCATTTAATTATTGAAATACAGGTTGACGATAAGGGCATATATAAAGTCACAAAGTGGGCGATGGAACCACAAGAGATACAGAAGCAAACAATAAAGGGATTGGTAAAGGTGAATTAATATGAGTCATTATAAAGAAGATATTAGAGAAGTTCTTATAAAAGCTGTCAGCGATAAGGCGACAGATTTGTATGTTATTGCAGGGCTTGATTTGACTGTCAAGAAGAATGGAACTTTTAGTTCTGTTGGAGACAGACTCACTCCTAACGACTGTAAAGACATAGTTAGGGATATATATGAACTAGCAAATATGGAAGAACAACGGAGTCTAAAAGTTGATGATGATTTCAGCTTTGGCCTTAACTCTATTGGAAGATTTAGAGTCAATGTCTTTAAACAGCGTGGTAGTTGGTCGGCAGTGATAAGATTAATTCAATTTGGCTTACCATCAGCTGAAGAAATGAACATTCCACAGAAAGTTTTAGACTTTGCAAATGAGAAGAATGGTCTTATTCTAGTTACTGGTCCGGCAGGGGGCGGGAAAAGCACAACTCTCTCATGTATTATCAATCAGATTAATGAGACCAAGCAGAAGCACATAATCACACTTGAAGATCCAATTGAATTCGTATATAGGCATGGGAATTCGATTGTAACTCAAAGAGAGATAGGCAACGATGTTGAGAGCTATGAGGTTGCTATGAGAAGTGTAATGCGAGAAAGCACAGATGTTGTGCTCCTTGGCGAGATGCGTGACAAAGAGACAATGGAAGTTGCAATTTCGGCAGCGGAGATAGGACAATTGATCTTTAGTACACTTCACACAATTGGTGCAGCCAACACTATCGATAGGGTATTAGACAGTTTTCCACCTAATCAGCAGCAACAGATTAGACTACAGCTTGCATTGACACTAAAAGGTGTTATTTCGCAACAGTTAGTTCCTGGTGTAGATGGCAAGCTTGTACCAGTCTTTGAAATTATGAGAACTAATATTGCAATAAGCAATATGATAAGAGATGCTCGCAT
>JAAZHB010000096.1 GCA_012510935.1 Clostridiales bacterium | reverse complement strand
GGATTCCTTCCTTCATGCGAATTACCTCTTTCTTTTAAATGTCTAAAACAGAGGACCTATTTCCTCTCTTTTCATAGCTTAAAAATTATAACACTTCACATCTTTTCCGTCAAGTGTTATCATATATATAGTAAATTCACGATGAAACTCGCCGCCTTAGAGGCGTGTTACATTTAAATCAAAATGCATAGTATACCCCGATCGTTGATAATAGAATCATAATTTGCTAAGGAGATTTCAAAATGCCTAACTTAGGTCTAAATAATCTAAATCCAGAGTCCGATGAATGCCAGGTTTTTAAAACAGACAAAGAAGATATTGTTCTCGAAAGGCCTAGGCTCAAATGGCATAAAAGGATTATCCTTCTTACCCTAGCTTCAGTTATTATTGCTCTAAATATCAATTCATTTATATATGCAGGAGACCTTATTCCTGGAGGCTTTAACGGGCTAGCAATTCTTATTCAAAGAATTTTTCTCGCCTATTTTAATATTAAGGTTTCATATACAATAATCTATCTGCCACTTAACCTAGTTGGCTTTTATCTGGGGCTCCGATACATTGGTCGAAAGTTTACATGGGGTTCAATCTATGTTATCGTTTTGTCTTCCCTTCTAATTGATTTTATTCCACACATTCCTGTAACTTACGATGTCCTTCTGATTGCCCTCTTTGGTGCAATTTTCAATAGTATTGCAATGACCCTATGTCTTTATGCGGAGGCCTGCTCTGGCGGAACGGATTTTATTTCTATATATCTTTCAACAAAAAAAGGTGTAAATGCTTGGAACTATATTTTTGCTGCTAATGTTGTGATGCTAATTGTTGCTGGCATTCTATTCGGATTTGACAAGGCTCTATACTCAATAATTTATCAATTCACGCAAACTCAAATTCTCAACACCTTTAATAAGCGTTATCTTAAGCATACACTTCTGATAGTTACCACAAAGCCCGAGGAGACTTATGAAGTTATTAGTCGCAAGACACATCACAGTGCAACACTATTCAAGGGAACCGGTTTGTATAAGCATGAAGATGTTAGTATGGTTTATTCGGTAATCAATTCGGAAGACCTCACACGAATCACGAAGGCAATTCGAGAGGTGGATGAGAGAGCCTTTATTAATGTCTTCCAGACAGAAAGCATTGAGGGTAACTTCTTCCAGCGGCCATCAGAATAAGCATCATATTAATTATTGAAGTTTGGAAACAGTACGAGAAGTATACTTACAAATGTGATAGATGGAGGTTACAACAACTATGCAAAGAAATTTTATTTTTGGAGAAAATGCCACTGTTGGCTACTTTGGGAAAGAAGTAGTATCTGAACATTTACCTAAATTGGTTGAGAAGTATGGTGAGAATGTCTTACTATGCTACGGTGGTGGCTCTATTAAGAAAAACGGCGCTTATGATGATGTTATGCAGGTTTTAAATGCAGCCGGCAAGAAAGTAACTGAATTCACCGGAATTCCTGCAAATCCACCACTTGATATGGCACACAAAGGTATTGCGTTGGCTAAGGAAATTCATGCCGACTTAATTCTAGCCGTAGGAGCCGGAAGCGTTATGGATATGGCGAAAGCTATTTCTATTGGGGCTGCAACAGACTTGGAGATATGGGATAACTTCTGGATTGGCGATACTCCAATTGATTTTGAAACTGTTCCGCTTGGCATAGTTGTTACAATGCCAGCAACAGGCAGCGAGTCTAACGGATGTTCAGTTCTTACCAATACAGAGACTCAGATTAAATGCGATAAGCATCATCCCGAAAGCAATGCAAAGTTTGCATTGATGGATGCAACATATACCTTCACCATTCCGAGAAGACAGCTTTTGGCAGGCTCTTTTGATATGCTAAGTCATATTATGGAAGCTTATTTTAGCGACCCGGTGGAGGACAATCTTACAGATGATATTTCAGAGGCAATGATGAAGACTGTCATTAGAGACCTTCGTATTTCACTTGAAAATCCAATGGATTGGAATGCACGAAGCAATTTGATGTGGGTAGATTTTGTTACTGGAACACGTCTACTTAAGATGGGCAAGTTGACAGACTTTCAATGCCACAATATGGAGCATCAGCTTAGTGCCTACAACAATTGTATTCACGGAGAAGGTCTATCAGTATTGCATCCAGTGTACTATCGTCACATCTATAAGTATAGCATTACAAAATTTGCAAAATTCGCACAGAATGTATGGGGACTTCAAGCATCAGCCTACGACACAGAAGAAGCTCTTGCAGCAGCCGGCATAGAGGCGTTAGCGGACTTCATCAAAGAAATCGGCTTGCCAACAAAATTACAAGAAATCGGATTTACCAAAGAAGACGACTTTAAGGCGATTGCTGACTCTTGCTTTATCAGCGAAGGTGCACTTCAAGTAATAAGTCATGCAGAAATCCTCGATATCTATAACCAGGCTTTCTAGCCTTATAACTTCTGCCCAATATTTTCATAATAGCTATTAGCGAAAAAGACTGAACCCTATACCAAGTAGGCTTCAGTCTTTATTTCTATTCATTAGAGCTTCAATATAATATTTTAAAATACTACGCGCATAGTCGTACCTTTGCCAACTTCGCTTTCAACCTCAACCTTCGCACCAAGATATGCAGCTGAATGCTTGACAATAGATAGGCCTAACCCTGTTCCGCTAATTTCTTTAGAGTGACTCTTATCCGCCCTATAAAAGCGCTCAAAAATTCTAGCTCGATCCTCTGCCGGGATTCCAATTCCTGTATCCTTGACCTCAAGAATCGGACCGTTTATTGACTTCAATAGGCTTACTTGAATCAATCCATCTTCTTTGTTATATTTTATAGCATTTTCAACTAGGTTGTACACAATCTCATGAACCAGGTTTCTAACAGCTTTGATTTTGCAATCCTCTAAATACAACTTAATCTTAATATTATTTTCATCAGCTTGTGCTTGAAGCTCACTACATACTTCAGCAGCTATGTCACCAACATCAACGTCCTCATATATTAATTCTATACCCTCGTCAAGTTTAGACAATCTAATTATATCCTGTATTAAGCTGAGAAGCCTTGTTGCCTCTGTACGGATGTGACCAATAAATCTATCATAATCTTCAGGCTTAACCATTCCAGCTTGAATCAGCTCTGTCGATGCAAGAATAGAGGTTAGCGGAGTTTTTAGCTCATGAGATACATTCGCTGTAAACTCTCGTCGCATTCTTTCCACCTTCTCTCTACTTGAAATATCCACTGAGAGTATTACTAGCCCGATCAGTTTCCCTTCGCTCTCAATTCTACTGATATCGATTTGCAAGCTTCTTCCACATCTTTTCTCAATAAATGACTGGTGCCCATTCTCAAGAGCCTTGTCAATTGCCACACTCATTTCAATAGATCGGTCAATGTCCAGATAGTTCTGAGGATTGTCGCTACTTAATGTTCCAAAGAAGTTCCTGGCAGCTGGATTGATACTAAGTATGTTCTTGTCAGCATCCAACAGGACTAATCCCTCTTTCATCCCAGAAGTAATATGGTTAAATTCATCCGTTTTTCGCCTCAATTCACTTGCTTGTTCCTCAATTTCCTTATGCTGCTTGTGAATGTCTACTAACATCGGAGCAATCTCTTCATACACATTATTATCGAGTGGATTTTCGAGGTTAACTGAGTTTATTGGTTCAACAATTCGCTTTGAAATCTTTCCTGCAAAAACCCATGATATAATTGAGGCGATGACTGCAGCAATAAGAAAGGTTGGTAAAAATCTGCCCAGCATAGACAGTACCGTATCTCTACTGACAGACAATCTTAATACCTGTCCATTGCTGAGTTTTACTGCGTTGTAGATAGTAGCCTCTGTTAGCGTTGAAGAGTTTCTTGCACTTTCTCCGCTACCAGTTGATAACGCTTCTTTAACCTCTTCTCTGTCGCCGTGATTTTCCATTGCGCTAATGTCAGCAACATTGTCAAATAAGACGATTCCATCAGCATCTATTAAAGTCAACCGTAAATTTTCATCTGAATAACCTTTTACATT
>JAAZHB010000095.1 GCA_012510935.1 Clostridiales bacterium | reverse complement strand
TCTCAGGAGAGTCACAAGCTAGAAATAAGTACAATTACTTTGCTTCAAAGGCAAAGAAGGATGGTTTTGAGCAGATTAGCGCACTTTTCGCAAAGACTGCAGATAATGAGAAGGAGCATGCTAAGCTTTGGTTTAAAGAGTTAAATGGAATTGGCGACACAGCCGAGAATCTTCTCGCAGCTGCAGAAGGTGAGAATTACGAGTGGACAGATATGTATGAAGGTTTTGCTAAGAAGGCTGATGAGGAAGGCTTCCCCGAGCTTGCAAAGAAGTTCAGACTTGTTGCTGCAGTTGAAAAGCATCATGAGGAAAGATATAGAGCTCTCCTCAAGAATGTTGAAGCACAGGAAGTATTTGCTAAGAGTGAGGTTAAGGTTTGGGAATGCCGTAATTGTGGACATATTGTAGTTGGAGAGAAGGCTCCAGAAGTATGTCCAACATGTAATCACCCACAAGCTTACTTTGAAGTACACTGTGAGAATTATTAAAAACTGACAGGCTGTGTTTAGAGAGAAACAGTCAATAATAGAGAATCTTTGTCAAATGGGGTTGACGAAGAATAAAAGTGAGAAATAGAAGACTCGCATATGAAGGGGGCATATCATGATGATAGGCCCCTCTTTTTTAAATCGAGGGAAATCTGCGATACTATATTCAGGAGCGTGTATGAAAAAAACAATAATATATTTGGTTACAATAGCTTTATCTTGTCTCTTTGTCTTTGGACTAGGAACGTATCTTCGAAATGATGTGAATGTTTTTTCAGATCACGAGACAAAATACACGAAGGTTCAAGTGACAGCGATTAAAACGGGAGAGGTGTCTGCAAGTTCAAGTGCAGACTCATCTCTTGATGCAAGAATCATATATTTCAAGGCTAAAGCAATTGGCATAGGAGCAGAGAGAAAAACCCTGTCATGCATGCAACTACATGACGATTCAATATATACAAAATATAAAGTGGTTGAGGTTGGTGATAAGATATTAGTAACACCATCTGCAGATACAAATGGAAATTCAGTCTGGTCCTTTGTGAATTTTTATAGATCAACCGCATTGGTGGTTTCTGGTATAATCCTGTGTCTCCTAGTATTGCTATTTGGAAAGGTTAGCGGGCTAAATGCGCTTATTTCCCTTGGGTTTACGATTCTATCAGTATTTTCGGTATTTGTGCCCGCGATATTATCTGGGAGAAATGTATACCTATGGGCATTGATTACTGCAATGTTTATTGTAAGCATGACTCTTATTCTGGTAAATGGATGGAATAAGAAAAGCCTAACAGCAGCCATTGGTTGCGCAGGCGGACTTGCTTCATCGGGACTTGTTCTTTACATAATGGACTTTTTCTTAAATATTACGGGTGTAGTTGATGAACAATCAATCTACTTAACTCTTCTTGATACAGAAAACCCGCTAGATTTAAAGGCGATAGTGTATGGCGCAATGATACTGGGTGCAATCGGTGCAATAATGGATGTCGCTGTAAATATTGCTTCGTCCTTGTATGAGATAAGGCAACATAATCCTGATATTAGCGGATATAAGATTCTTCGTTCAGGTATAAATATAGGACGTGACATAATGGGAACCATGATGAATACCTTGATTCTTGCGTATGTAGGTGGTTCCTTGTCTCTGGTATTGATACTCTACGTGTATTTCTCAAATACGCCTATGCACCTGTTCAATACTGAGATGATAGTTGTTGAAGTTTTGCAATCACTCGTTGGAAGCCTTGGACTGATTCTTACAATACCACTTACCTCGTATGTGTCGAGTTTGCTGTATAG
>JAAZHB010000094.1 GCA_012510935.1 Clostridiales bacterium | reverse complement strand
CATTGCAACAGATTACAGAGAGAGGGCCACTCTTACCTAAAGATAATTAAGAGATTTGTATAAGTTTATAATAAGGCGGAAGAGCAGTGATATACCCATTGTCTACTTGACAGGGGTGCATATCATTTCACTTCCGCTTTTTTGTACCCAAAAGAATCACAGTTTTGGATACAGTTTGTTTTATTTAATGTCTTCGTTGGATTTCTTTAAGTGCGTCAATATCAATAATATCGATAGCACCTCGCGTCAACTTGATTATATCTTCATTTTGAAAATATCTTAGCATCCTCGTTACAACTTCTCTAGCTGTTCCAAGATGATTACTGATTTTCTCATGCGTAATCTTAAGCATTGTACTGTCTTCAATTATTGACTCTTCAAGAAGAAAGTCTGCCAGTCTTTGGTCGAAACTCTTCCACATAACTTGTTCGATAAGCCACATAACATCAGAAAAACGGCTGCTCATTATTTCATTTGTATAATTCGCAAGCGGAGCAGATTCCTCCATGATCTTTTTGTACACATCAGGCGGAATTACCCACACCTCAGTATCTTTCTCTGCTTCTATCGTGATATCAAATTGTAAACTCCGCATTATGCATGATGCAGAAAAAAGGCAAATATCCATTTCAAAAAGTCTGTAGATGGTAACTTCATGACCTTTGTCGGAAAGAATGTAAGCTCTTAGTTGCCCTGACCTAACTAAAAGCAATCCAAGGCAGTCAAGAACTCCACTACTTGCAATTGAACCTTCTAAAAGAACCTTTTGATAAGAGGCATTCTCAAGAATTTCTTGTTGCTCTGTTGTTAGCTTGTCCCAAACTGGGAAGTAATCAGAAAAAATCAATAGATTATCCGCCTTTCTTATTATTTAAATAATTATTATGGTGATAATATCACAGAAAAAATGATTTTACTATTATATAATTCAGAAATAAAGAAATTTATTGTTTTAAGATAAAAAGGAGATAAATCAATGTCTATTATGAATATGAATACAGAACAATTTAACGAGAAGGTAAAAGAAGGAAATATTATTTTGGTAGAGTATATGGCGCCATGGTGTGGATACTGCCGCAGACTTGCACCAGTTATAAAGAAGGTTGCAACAGAATATGATGAGGTTCTTTCCATTAATCAAGTCAACATTGATGAGAATGCCGAGCTAGCTGAAAGAGAAGGAATCGAAGCAATCCCGACATTTGTAATTTACAAAGACGGTAAAGCGCTCGATTCAATCGTAGCACCAGATTCAAAGGCAAAGATTGAAAGCTTTATAAATGCTTATATTTAGGCGGTGAATAAAATGAAAAAAATACACGATATGATTATAATCGGTGGAGGACCAGGTGGATATACAGCTGCACTTTATGCCGCTAGGGCTGGGATGGACACACTCTTAATTGAGAAAATGTCTGCAGGTGGACAGATGACTCTGACATCACAGATAGATAACTACCCTGGATTTGAAGAGGGTATTGATGGATTCACTCTCGGAGAGAAGATGGAGGCTGGAGCAGAGCGTTTTGGAGCAATAACTGAACTCACTGACGTAACAGGAGTTGAACTTACTTCTGATATCAAGACTGTTAAAACAAGTGACGGTGATTTCTATGCCAAAACTGTAGTTATTTCGACTGGTGCTAATCCACGAGAACTGGGAATAAAAGGTGAAACCGAACTAATAGGACGAGGCGTAAACTATTGTGCGGCATGCGATGGTAATTTCTACAAAGGGAAAACTGTTGCTGTTATAGGCGGAGGTAATTCTGCAGCTGCTGATGCATTAATGCTATCAAGAATCGCAAAGAAAGTTATTATTGTACATAGACGGGACACCTTGCGGGCTACTAGAATATACCATGAGCCTTTAATGAAAGCTCCAAATGTAGAATTCCGCTGGAATAGTGTTGTTAAGGAATTAATATACGATGAAAAGCTCACTGGCATTAAGCTTTCCGATGTTATTACTGGTGAAGAGATAAATATACCATGTGATGGAATTTTTGTAAGCGTAGGAAGAAAGCCTGCAACAGAATTCCTAGAGGGGCAGCTTGAGCTAAATAATGCTGGCTACATTGTTGCAGATGAGACTACTAAGACGAGTATTCCAGGTGTGTTTGCTGTTGGCGATGTTAGAACAAAAGCCCTTAGGCAGGTAGTCACAGCGGTTGCTGATGGAGCAAACGCAGCACATTTTGCAGAGGAATATATTTAAATCAGAAGATATTCCTAATAAAAAAAATGACCGTCGTCTAAAAAGGCGATGGTCATCGTTTTTTCATTTATAAAGAACTGCCGCATTCAAGGCAATATGGCATAGACGGATCTATGTCATTTACAACGCCACAGCTTGGGCATTCAACAATTCCATTCTCTGTTTGAGCATCAATAATCATTACTTTAATCTTGTCTTTGAGCTTTGCGGCAATGCTTTTTGCATAGCTCGTCAATTTGATATTTTGAGCCGAGAATTTAATCTTGGAAAGATTATACTTTAAATGGCCCAAAGATGCATCATAATCGCTAGAGTCAGTAAATACCAGGGTGATGTAACTAGGCAAATCGTCATCTGTAATAATTGTGATATTGCTTAGAACGTCACAAAACAGTATTGCATAGATTTCTGATTCTCTAACAGTTTCTATTTCAGCTTTATTAGAGTTCCACTCTATTATAGCTTCAGAAGAATCAATGTCTGATGAAATCCTTAAGGACTCAATCTCTGTCGGCTTTCTTTCTTTTATATAAATAGTCCTAGAATTAAATTCAAGCATGTTTACCTCTTTAGGCAGCTACATTAATAGCATCTGCTAGAGCCTTATCGATACTATATCTACCGTCCTTGATTGATACGATACATCCACTTTTAAGGTGCGAAATTAATGTAATAGTTTCTCCTTTGTAACAACCAAGCGAGAAGAGAAATGAGTTTAGTTCTTCGTCTGAAGTTGTAATATTATCGATGATATAGCTTTTTCCTTCTTGTGCATTTATTAAGCTCATTGTTTTACCTCCTAATTTATATATTCAGAAAATCATAGTTATTATGTATTAATTGTCTAGTCTGAAGAGGAATTTAAAAGCCTCTCCATTATGTGCTATTGATTTGAGTTAGCTATCACTAACTCTGCTATTATAATAAAATATTATTGCGGATATGTCAATTGGTTTTTGCTAGTTTCTTGAATTAAAAGTTTCTTGAATAAGCATAGTACGCGTGATAATATTTATGTACTCAAGATGGAGAACAAAGTATGATTCGTCGCGTTGCTCTTTGCGTGTGAGTTAGGAGATTTTAATCATGAAGAAGATTGCAATTATTACAAGTGGTGGAGATGCCCCTGGTATGAACGCTGCAATTAGAGCCTTGGTTCGTTGCAGTATAAGTAATGATATTAAGCCATTTGGTATTTTTGGCGGCTATGAGGGGCTTTTGGATGGAAATATGAAGGAACTCACTAGCGAGAATGTTGGCGGAATACTGCACACGGGTGGAACTGTACTTGGCACATCCCGATCAGAACGGTTTAGAGCTGATGAATGGATAGATCATGCGGCTAATTATTTGCATTCAGAGAATATCGATTGCGTTGTAATTATCGGCGGCGACGGAAGCTTCAAGGGTGGCATTAAATTAGCAAAAAGAGGAATTCAGGTAATTGGAATTCCTTCTACAATAGATAACGATATTGGTTATACAGATTTCTCTATTGGCTTTGATACAGCTGTAAACACAATTATCAATCTCATCTCAAATGTTAGAGATACATCATCAGCTCATGAGAGAACAACGATTGTTGAAGTCATGGGACGCGACTGTGGTGATATAGCATTGCATGCCGGAATTGCAGGCGGAGCAGATGTTATTCTTGTACCAGAGAAGAGGATGCCTATTGAAGAAATTGTTAAGAGAGTTAGGGCAGGCCAGTCATCCGGCAAAAAACACAGCATTATTGTGATGGCAGAGGGGTGTGAGTACCCTATCAACGAACTTGCAGATTTGTTGCAATCGCTTTCAAAGAGAGAGACAAGATCGGTTATCCCAGGATATATCCAAAGAGGCGGAAGCCCTTCAGCTTTTGATCGAATTCTTGCGAGTAGATGTGGAGCGGAAGCAATTTCAATCATAACTTCAGGATGCACAGAAAGCCTGGCAGTTGGAGTTAAGCAGGGAGAGATTTTTCAAATGAGGCTTGATCAAACAGATACAAAGAAGCATTTTGATGAAAATCTTTACCTTTTATCTGATGTATTAAGCTAATCAAGGAGTTTAAGTTATATATGAATTCAGTTTTATTTTTTAATAGTATAATGCTTGGTATTGGTCTTGCAATGGATGCATTCTCTGTATCATTAGCTAACGGACTAAATGATACAAATATGAGCAAGCCTAGAATGGTTGGTATCGCGGGGATTTTTGCAGGCTTTCAGACTGCAATGCCATTAATTGGCTGGGTATTTGTTTCATATCTTACACAATATTTTGAGAAAGTACAGAAAGCAATTCCTTGGATTGCTCTTATTCTGTTACTTTTTATCGGTGGGAAAATGCTTCTTGATGGAATCAAAGAATGTAAGGAGCAGAAGTCTTGCGACAACAAAGAAGAGAATACTCATAAAGAGATTAATACAGCTGCTCGAATTGGAATAGGAGGTCTTGTTGTGCAAGGAATTGCAACCTCGATAGATGCATTGTCTGTTGGATTTACAATTGCACATTATGGAATTTTTGAAGCACTCCTATCTTGCGTTATCATCGGGTTGGTTACTTATATTATTTGCTTTATTGGATTAGCTCTTGGCAGGAAGGTAGGAACAAAGCTGGCAGGAAAGGCTGGAATTCTGGGAGGCTTAATCCTTATCTTTATTGGGCTTGAAATATTCTTTTCATAATTGAAAATGAATAAGCAAAGCGCGTAAACCGCAAGGTTACAAAATTCAGTTTGTGTGATT
>JAAZHB010000093.1 GCA_012510935.1 Clostridiales bacterium | reverse complement strand
GATGAGCGTCGCTTGATGTAATTTTTGTGATTCGATCTTTGTTCACATCAACAAGCATCAATAAATCAAAGTGTGTTCGAGCAACGGTCTCCATTGCAATTCTATAGAACTTTTCTTCGTTGATATTGTAAGTGTAAACCAAAGCTAATTCATCAAAGGTCTTCGGATCGTCCATAAAGAAGGCTGATGTTTTGGCCCAGATTACTTCACCATTATTTAAGACCCTTCGATACTCAAGGTTATATGGACTTCCAGTTGCCTTTGCCTCAAGAATAGATTTGTATGAGAGAAAAGAGTCAACACTCTTGTTGTTGTTATAAACTTGGGGTTTAGTACATTCCATAAATTCATATGGATCTTTAAAGCTGTCGAGATTGTTATAACCCTCACGCTCAGTAACGGCTTCCATTACTTTGTTTTGAGTAATGTTGATTTTTATCATTCCGAGAAAACTAAGCTCATCACCGGCAATCTTATCTTCTAGTTCCTTGAAGGCAGGAGTTTCAACCTGTAACTTATGAACTAAGCCTTCTAGCACAATAAGGTTTCGCTCTTTAAGAAGGAAGGTTGCTAATATTTTAGAAATGAAAAGCAAGGTGTCAGTTTTCTCCGACTTAAGTTCCCATTTCTCTCCTTTAATTTTACATTCGTCAAAGCCAACAAAACCACGCGGTTCGCCACCTTGCATAATCGCAAATTGAAGCATGGATTTAATTCCTTGTGGCTCTAAGATATCAATTAGGGCTTGCGATTTGCTGTAGATATCGTTACAAAAGAAGCAACCATCTTCATCAAAATCATCGTAGTAATTAAAATCCTTATATGGAATATCTTGGAGGTTGTCAATTTGCGGGAGAATGTCGTCGTTGCACCACTCAAAGGTGTTGTTAACATAGACATTATCTTTGGAATTCTCAAATATGTATACGCGGCTAACATCAAAGTATCTCCCAACTTTGGCTAGAACTTCATCTATTGAATCTTCAAAATGAGAACCCTTGTATAGTGTTTCAAAAATTTCTTCTTTTAAAGCTTGTACTGAATCAGTCATTTGATGACCTCCAACTTAGATTAATTTGATTGTGTATGGCGATTCCTAATCGATATGTTGTATTAATGCCTTGTAAAGCTTCTTTGGCTCAATCGGCTTCGATAGGTGAGCATTTATTCCTGCAGCTAAGCTAGCTTCTCTATCTTCAGTAAATGCATTAGCTGTCATAGCAATTATCGGTATGGATTGTGCATCCGCTTTATTAAGCTCTCTTATTGCTGAAGAAGCCTCTAACCCATCCATTACAGGCATTTTGATATCCATCAATATGGCATCAAATGTATTTGCAGGAGAAGCGTTAAAGAAATCAAGGCCTTCTTTACCATTGCTTGTAATCGCAACTTCAATGCCAACCTTTTCTAGAAGCCGCTTTGCAACGGTCTGGTTTACAGGGTGGTCTTCACATACTAGCACTTTCTTTCCAATCAACTTATCCAAATCGTTGATTGGTGCTTCATTTATCTTAGAATGAGAATCCTCATCTATCATTACTGGGATGGTTACAGTAAAAGTTGATCCATTTGAAGGCAAACTTTGGACATTAATCGTGCCATCGCTATATTCAACAATTCTTTTTACAATAGATAGGCCAAGACCTGTTCCGAGTTTAGCATGAGGCTTTTCAACCATATAGAATGGCTCAAATATGTTTGCTATAGTCTCTTGGCTCATCCCAATTCCGTTATCTGCGATTGTAATTCTAAGAGAAGAAATCTTAGGGTTCTCAGTCGGAACTTCAGTTAAATCAAAAGTTACTGTGCCACCTTTAGGGGTGAACTTAAATGCATTGCTTAGCAGATTGTCTACAACTCTATGTATCTTTAGAGCATCGCCAATAAACTTCTCGTGTTCATGAGTAAAGCTATGAACAAATTTAATCCCTTCTGTATTTGCATAGCTCTCGTACTGCTGTATAGCCATATCATTTTCAACAGTAATATTGAATGATTCTTTTGATATTGTGAATTTCCCAGATTCAATTCTGCTCATCTCAAGAATGTCATTAATGAGATTGAGAAGCTGTATTGATGAATTCTTTATGCAAAGAAGATCATTTCTTACACTTGGATTACCTTCAAGCTCCATCATAGCAAGGTCAGTCATTCCCATGATTGCATTCATCGGTGTACGAATATCATGGCTCATTGTTGCAAGGAAGTCACTCTTTGCATCGTTTGCCTGCTTTGCTAATTCTAAGGCTTCTTGAAGATTCTTCTTCTGTAGACGGGAATTCATCTCAACCTTAGTAATATCAGTTCTTAAAATGCCGATATATCTGTGATTGTCGTCAACCCAAATAATCTTATACATCTTAATAGAATCATCATCATGGCAGCTCTTCTCGTGGGTTATAGTATAACCATCCGGATTATCTTCAAGCATTCTTTCCATCGTTTGAATGTCTAATTCTTTCAGATAGAGATTATTAATTTTCTCGCTATCATATTTTGCTGCAAGGTCGCGGCAATGCTGTTCAAAGCTTTCTCCAGTAATAGCGGATAGAGAATTTG
>JAAZHB010000009.1 GCA_012510935.1 Clostridiales bacterium | reverse complement strand
TTCGAGTTCGACCTCATTTTGATATACATAAATTGGAGCAATCCAGCCGCATTTCTCAGTTAGATAGTCAATCATTTCTTTAAATCTAACATAGCGGCCAGTTAGGATGATTCCATCAACTTGTCCGGAAAGAACACAGCTCATAGAGCCAATTGCTTTTGCAAGATTGTAGCAGAAAGCATTCCATACTCTTACGGAAAGCTCGTCGCCAGCCTTAACTCGCTCCATCATATTGTCTCCATCGTTGTCATTGAAGTAGTTTACAAATCCGCCAGCGCCTGCACACATAGTACGGATTTCTTCATGAGAATGTCCGGCTTCGATATAATTAAGAAGATCTATTACAGCAATGCTGCCAGTTCTAGTAGGAGTGAATGGACCATCTCCACCACACGCATTATTGCCATCAATCATAAGACTATTTTGCATAGCGCAAATCGTGATTCCGCCATCAATATGGCCAACGATGAAATTCGAATGATTGATATCGATACCGTTTTCAAGGCAGTGTTTCTTAGCTGTTCCCTTAAGGTTTAGAGCGTGACCGATTGAGTTTCTTGTAATACCCTTGATGCCTGTAAATCTGGCCTCATCGCAGTATTCATCAACGCAAATTGGATCAACCATGAAAAGTCGTCCGCCGTATTTTGTCTGTAGTCTTTTGCCTAGCTGTATTCCTAGAATTGAAGGGTGCATGAATCCGCCGACACAGTTAACGGTATCTTCGAGAAGTCTTTCATTTACTTCATATGTACCGCTTTTTACAGGAAGAACGCTTCCTCCGCGGCCGACAATCGCATCAACACCGTGAAGATCAATATTGTTTTCGCTAAGGAATTCTTCAATTGTATGCATTCTATACCAAAGCTGGTCATTTACACTTGTGGCAGACAGCAGTTCTTTGGAATCATGAGATACACATACATTGAGAGCCTCTTTATCATCTTCGAAAAGAGCAAGCTTTGTCGAAGTAGAACCTGGGTCAATAACGAAAATCTTGTAGGACATATAATCACCTCTTTTGAGTTTTTTTAATAAATTTTACAGATTAATAATAACACTTTTTTGTATTATTCAGCAAAAAAATTATAATTATAGCCATATTAAATAATGCGCATTATTTATGGATTTTTTTGTAATAGTTGCATTAATTGAAGTATAATTAAGTGGATTTAAATCGAGGCAGAGTCCGAATGACTTTGCTGGATAAAAAGGAGAATTATATGACAGAATTATTGGCTCCAGCTGGAAATATGGAGGCCCTAAAGGCGGCAATCGCAAATGGATGCGATGCAA
Source organism: Clostridiales bacterium (assembly GCA_012510935.1). The sequence continues at coordinate 9,033 of JAAZHB010000009.1, read as the reverse complement.
TATATCTTGGAATGCAGAAGTTCGGAGCTCGCGCTTACTCTTCAAATTTTGATATAGATACAATTAAAGAAGCGGTAGACTATGCGCACCTAAGAGGTGTTAGAGTTTATGTAACAATGAATACGATAGTTTTTGAAGATGAGATGGCTGAGATGGAAGAACAGCTATGCCAGCTTAATGAGATAGGTATGGATGGCGTTATTGTTCAAGATCTTGCTGTCTTCAATTATATTGTTGAGCATTTCGTAGATATGGAAGCCCATTGTTCAACTCAAATGGGGCTAGATGATCTCGATGGGGCTCTGCTTTTTAAAGAGCTTGGAGCAAGAAGAGTTGTTCTGTCACGAGAACTTCCTGTTGAAAAGGTTAAGGCTATTAGAGACGAGGCAAGAATACCTGTTGAAATTTTTGTACACGGAGCGCTTTGCGTATCATATTCGGGAAATTGCTTGATGTCAGGATTGATTGGATATAGAAGCGGAAACCGTGGAAGGTGTGTTGGTTCTTGCCGTAAGAAGTATGAGCTAGTTGAACGAAATACTGGAGAATCGTTTGGAGGAGGTTATCTTCTTTCCACTAAGGATTTAAATACTCTAGATAGAATCGAGGACCTCAAGGAAATAGACTCTCTTAAGATTGAAGGCCGTATGAAGGAGCCAGCTTATGTTGCGAATGTTGTCTCAAAATACAGGGCGGCACTTGACGGTCAATCGCAGGCAACCGATTATGACGATCTTCGCAAGACTTTCAACCGCACCTTTACAAAGGGATATCTTTTCCATGAGGATGTAAGAGATATTTCGAATATTCAAAAACCGAATAATTATGGCTTTGAAATTGGCTCTATTTCAGCTGTTCATAACGGAATTTATGAGATTGAGTTGAATGAGGGACATGTTCTGAATCAGAATGACATTATCAGAATCGACCATAATAACGAGGACGTAAATTGCTCAGTGGTCAAGCTGTATGACAGGGGCGGAAATCTTATCAAGAAGTCAAAAGATTATTGCTATATAAAGCTGAAAGAGCAGCTATCTGTTGGAGATATAGTATATAAAACCAAGGATTATTATTTCTACAAGGATTTGGATGATAAGCTTGAAGGTGAGTTCCAGCGCTTTAAGTTGAACTTGAAGGTCTATGCTTATCCTGGCTCAAAGCTTGTAATTGATGCAGAAGGGCTAGGTCAGCAATTCCTCTACGAGAGTGAGGATGTGCTTGAGCAAAGCAAGACCTCTTCAGCAACAAAGGAACAAATTGTGAAGCACCTTTCGAAGCTAAATGATACAGTCTTTGTGCTTGGCGAAGTTGAGTTTGAAGAGTATGGTGCGTTTATTCCTGCAAAATTATTAAACAATGCTAGAAGGGAAATCGTACAAAAGCTATATGAAGCGAAACTAGCTAGCAAGAAGAGAGCAACTAAGGATGCGGAATCGAGAAGTCCGATAGTTTTCGAGAAGAAAGCTCCATACATTACGGCTTCCGTTCAAACTGAAGAGCAATACAATATATGCAAGAGACTTGGAATAGAAGATGTCTATTATGACAATATTATTCGAAGAAATCAGAATGAGTATGAAGATAAAGAAGGCGAGCTTCTTATCGGTGGTTATGGTGGAATCCATCACTACAATAAGACAAACTCATTTGTAACAGATTACTCACTCAATGTTGTAAATGCGGAAAGCTGTTATGAACTATATAAACTTGGCGCAAAACGAGTAACTCTATCGTACGAACTTAATAAGAAGCAAATTGGTGATTTGGTAGAGTCATATTACGATGAGAATGGGGGTTATCCTGCTCTTGAAATGATAGTCTATGGTCGTGCACCTCTAATGTTTACTAAATATTGCCCACTCAAGAAAATGAATCTATGTGGAAGGTGTAAGACGGGGAATTACGAATTAAGAGATGAGTATGGAGAGTTCCCAATTATTTCTCACGAAGATTGCACAACAACAATTCTCAATGGAAAGATTCTAAATCTGCTTGACGAGATGCCTGACATGAAGAATATAGAAGCATTTAGATTGAACTTTACAATAGAGTCTGCCAAAGAGACGGGAACTATCGTATCGGCAGCAATTGATAAGATTAATGGTAGAGAGAATAAGTCGCTTTTTAATGCCGCTACAGATACAAGAGGACATTATAATAGGGAAATCATGTAAGATAAAGATTGTGTTTTATTTAACCCATAAATATTCAAATTATTTGTGCTATAATAACAAAGTGCCTATTTGGCATGAAATGGATAAGGTTGGTTAAAACCCATAATAAATAATTGGAGGATCTGAAATGAGTGAGATTAGAGCGTTGAAGCCCGAAAATGTATTTGGATATTTTGATGATATTTGTGCAATTCCGCATGGTTCAGGAAACATGGTAGGCATAAGTAGTTACCTACTAAAGTTTGCGGAGGAACACAATCTAGAGCACCGTACTGACGAAGCTAGAAATGTAATTATGGTTAAAGGTGCAACTTTAGGATATGAGGACGAACCGGCAGTAATACTTCAAGCACATATTGATATGGTTTGCACAAAGACCGAGGATTGCACAATTGATATGTCTTGTGAAGCGATAAAGCCATATATAGATGGCGCTTACATTAAAGCAGAGGGCACAACACTTGGAGCAGATAATGGAATTGGAGCAGCAATGATTCTTGCAATTCTAGAAGATACCGAGCTCAAGCATCCAAGAATTGAAGCACTCTTTACAGCAGATGAAGAGACAAGTATGAATGGAGCTAAGACAGTTGATATGTCACAGTTCCAAGGAAAAAGACTTCTCAATCTTGACTCAGAGATTGAAGGAGAATTTACAATCAGTTCATCCGGTGGGGCGACTATCGACATGGAGCTTCCAATTACAAGAGAAGCTGGAAATGGTGATTACTTCAAGATTTCAGTAACAGGAGTAAGCGGAGGACATAGCGGAGCAGAGATTCATCGTGATCTTGCTAATGCAAATATCTTGCTTGGCCGTGCTCTTAAGTTCATGAAAGAAGAGACTAATATTAAGCTAGTAACTGTTCATGGCGGAAAGGCTCATAATGTTGTAAGTAATTTTGCAGAGGCAGTTGTTCTATCTGACATGTGCCTTGATGACCTTGATGCGAAGCTTTCTGAATTTGAGGCAGTTCTGAGGAATGAATATGTTGACACAGACCCAAATGTAACACTTAACTGTTTTGAAGAGAAGAAGTGCGATTTAATGCCTCTGTCAGAGGAATCGGAGAACAAGGTAATTGTGGCAATGTACACAGCACTTCATGGAGTGCAACATATGAGTTTTGCAATTGAAGATCTTGTTGAGACATCACTTAACTATGCTCTTGTTGATGTAACAGAAGAGAAGTACACAGCAACAGTTTCAGTTAGAAGCTCGGTAAAGAGCAGACTTGAATATGTTGTTGATAAAGTAATTACACTTGCTAAGGTTCTTGGAATCTCAAGTAATGCATACAACTTCTACCCTGAGTGGCCGCTCGTTAAGGATTCCGCTTTGAGAGAGAAGTGTGTAGAAGTGTATAACAAGGTATTTGGTAAATTGCCAAAGGTAGTTGCACTTCATGCAGGACTAGAGTGCGGTATTCTTTCTGAGAAAATGCTGGGTCTTGATGCAATTGCGATTGGACCAAATCTGTATGGAGTTCATACATCTGATGAGAGTATGGAAATTGAATCAACTGCAAGAGTTTATCGCTATGTATGCGAAGTTCTTGAGGAGAAGGAAAATAACTAATGAACGACGAGAAAATGGTTAGTGCGATTCTGGATATTGGTGAGTCGATGCTTGAAAGCGGTGCAGAGGTTGCGAGAGTTGAGGATAGTGTCGAGCGCATGTGCACAGCTTATGGATATACGAAGACTAGTATCTCGATTGTATCGGCTAACATTTTTATAACTACAGAAACGCCTGAAGGCAATGTTGAATCACAGATGAGAACAACTAAAGCTGTAGACATCAATTTCGAGAAGCTGGATCAATTAAATAATCTTTCTAGAGCTGTATGCGCGGATGTACCTGAAATAGAGGATCTACAAGCGCAGTTTAAAGAGGTTGAAGCTAGACGAGAACCTCCGCTTTGGCTTGAGTACCTTGGAGCATGGCTGATAGGCGCAAGCTTTGCAGTCTTCTTTGGAGGCACATATTATGATGGACTAGCATCAGCTGTTCTTTGTCTAGTAATTTTTACATTGACCAGATTCCTGTCAAAATTTGAGCAGAACCCCTTGGCATCTGTGTTTTTTACATCGGTAATATCAGGATTTATAGCGCTTGCGATGGTTAGGCTTGGATTTGGAGATAACTCTGATAAAATTATTATCGGCGGCATAATGCTCCTGATACCCGGAGTGCATATGACAAACTCGATAAGAGACTTGTTGTCGGGAGATGTTATCAGTGGGTTTTTCCGAATGGTAAACGCACTTCTTATTGCAGCGGCAATTGCTTGCGGCTTTGCTATCCCAATTATTCTAACGGGAGGTGGAGCGATATGACAGAAGCATTACAAAGCAGTATAATTCAGGTCATTGCGGCCGGAATAGGCTCAATAGGATTTGGGATTTTCTTTAAAACAAAGGTTAAGCAGATTCCTTGGGCATGGCTCGGAGGAACATTAACTTGGATTATCTATCTTGTTGTCGAACATTATGTAGGAGGTATTTTTATCCCAAATTTCCTAGCGTCGATTTTTGCAGGATTCTTTGCTGAAAGAATGGCAGTGGTAAATAAGGCTCCGGCTACGATTTTCCTTATCGCAGCTGCAATTCCACTTATTCCGGGAGGCCCACTTTACTACACAATGGCGGGGCTCGTAACAGCTAATGATAGCTTGGCAAATTCCAGCGGAAACATTGCGATTACAGTTGCACTTGCAATATCGCTTGGCTTCATGGTGGCAGCAATTGTTCATAGATATATTAGGTTGATAAAAGCATACTATGTAAGAAAATAGAATAATACGCTAGTAAATTATTTTGCGATAATTGATGTATCGCATCTGATTGAAATTGAAAGCGTAAAAGTCGAGAAGAAGTACAAGAAGACGATGCAAAATACTTGCGTCGCCTTCTTTTTTTAAATAATTAAGATTTGTTAAGATTTGTTGTAAGTAAATATTAAGATTTTCAAATTAAAATATTAATAACTTGAGAAAAAATGATTTTGGGAGAACAAACGATGACTAACACTAAAATACTAATAGTTGAAGACGATGCTGATATTCGTGAAGGCACCCGTATTCTCTTAGAAAGTGAGGGGTACAAAGTTGCAGAGGCGGATAACGGAAGAACTTGTCTTGACATGCTTGATGATTCTTTCCATCTAGTAATTCTTGATGTGATGATGCCGGGGATGACCGGATTGAAGACCTGCGAAGAGATAAGAAAGCGGTCATTTGTGCCAGTTCTTTTTCTTACGGCAAAGTCAACGGAGTCAGATAAGCTAATTGGATTAATGGCAGGCGGAGACGATTATTTGGTAAAACCGTTTTCGTATGCAGAACTTCTCGGCCGGGTTAAGGCGCTGCTAAGACGTTATCAAGTATATAACTGTACAACTGATGATACGCAACAGGTGCATAATTCGGTTATTAAAATTGGAAACATCACTATAGATGAGAACTTCAATGAAGTTACAGTCGATGGGAAAGAGGTTGATCTTACAGACCTCGAGTACCGGAGTCTGTTGCTGCTCATGAAGCACCCTAACAAAGTTTTTTCTGCACAGAACCTTTACGAAAGTGTGTGGCAGGAAGAATAACTATATAGTTCTAACAGTACAGTTATGGTACACATTAGAAAGATTAGAGCAAAGGTTGAAGCAAAACCTGAATCACCTGTTCATATAAAGACAGTATGGGGGAAAGGATATCGCTTTGAATAAGAGAAGATGCGGATTAAAAACTCAATCTATAGTTGCCTTGATGAGCTCAATTGCTGTAGCGGTAGTATTCTTTTTTGCAACTGATTATACAGTCTATTCACTATTAACATCATATTTAGAGAAGAGCAATTACAATACTGAGAAGTCAACTGAATATTTGGAGTCCTTCGAGTCATATATCAAAGAAAACAATATTGCAGCTACTGACAGTAAGGCGATTAAATCGTGGCGTGATTCTAATAGAAAGGTCACTACGATACTCTACATTACCAGAAATGATGAAACGCTTTATGACTCGCTTCTTACATCGAGTTCGGAAAGCGTTAGTCTTCTTAACGTAGAATCAGATAATGAAGATAACGGAGAGTATGAGTATTCCGGAAATGGTTATAGCGACAATAGTTGGTTCTTTAAGCGGGAGATAAATTTTGCTGATGGAGCGGCTACTGTTTCTCTGTATGGATATTTTGACCAGATGATTTACAACATCGCTTTCGTTATTGAGATTATTCTCTCGGTAATTGTCTTGTGCACTTTCTTTATATATTTGCTTCGTAAGAAGATTAATTACATATTGCAACTCGAGGAGCAAGTCAAGGTTCTGGAGACTGGCGGACTAGACCTTCCTATTACTAAGAAAGGTAATGACGAGCTAACCTCGCTTGCTGACAGCTTGGACCAGATGAGAATAGCTTTGTCGGAGAACATGGATATAGAGGCAGAGGCAGTTAAGAATAATTATGACCTTGTTGTTGCTATATCCCACGATTTAAGAACTCCACTTACATCGCTGGCCTTGTATCTTGATTTAATTCTCGCTGGAAAGTGCAAGAGTGAAGATGAACTGATTTCATATGTGAAGAAGAGCAGGGGAAAGACTACGCAGATTAAACAAATGACGGATCAACTTTTTGAGAGATTTTATTTAGAGAAAGAAGAGACTAGGGCTATCGAGAAACCGGATTCGACGAAAGAAATTTTCGATGACCTTCTCTCAAATATGGTTAGCTACATCAGCGAGAATGGCTTCGAAGTTCAAACCGATATTATGTGGCCAGTCGAGAAAACATCGGTATCTATGGACTATGTGGCAAGAATAATTGATAATATCAGTTCAAATATTTTGAAATATGCTGACCCAAGTTACCCAGTGTGTCTAGAGGTAGGCAGATACAAAGATAAGGCTGAAATTCAGTTTTCAAATCACATTAAAATGCTAGAAATGAAGCCTGATAGCACTAAAGTCGAAATAAAGAATATCCGCATCATGATGGATAAAATGGGCGGAGAATGCAAAATATACAAGAATGAAGACGAATATATAATTCAGTTATTCTTTAAGCTTGATTATACAAAATACAATATTTCAAATCTGATTGCAGAGGAGGTAAAGAAGCTATGACAATAAATGTTTTGGATTTTTTGGAAAAAAGTGCAGAGGTATTCCCAGAGAAAACAGCAGTTATCGTGGAAGACAAGTCTATTACTTATCAAGAATTGATGGAAGCGAGCAAGATCGTCGGTTCTGAGTTGTCCTCGATGACAAATCCTGGAAGTCCAGTCGGAATATATATGGAGAAAGGTATAGATGCATTGTGCTCTATGTTCGGTGCAGCTTATGCCGGCGGTTTCTATACGGTGCTCAATACAGAGCTTCCAGGGCATAGGCTAGAACAGATTCAATCAGTGCTAAATGCCAAGGTGATAATAACTTCTTCTGACTTGGTAGATGATGCAAAAGAAATATTTGGTGATGTGGTTATTTGCTCAATTGAGGAGATTAGAAAAGGTTCAATTAATGGAGATAGACTTTGCGCCATTCGTGAAAGAGTCATCGATACCGATCCGCTTTATATTAATTTCACATCAGGCTCAACCAGCGTACCAAAGGGCATAGCGGTATGTCATAGAAGCGTTATCGACTTTATAAACTGTTTTACGGACATTTTCTCAATCAATGAAGAAGACATTATTGCTAATCAAGCGCCTTTTGACTTTGATGTGTCGGTTAAAGATATATATTCGGCAATAAAGGTAGGTGCAACGCTTGTGATAGTACCTAGAGTGCTATTCTCAGAACCAGTTAAGCTAATCGACTACTTGTGCGATAACAAGGTTACAACGATGACTTGGGCGGTTTCGGCATTGTGCTTAATTAGCACTTTTCATGGACTTGAATATAGAACTCCAACCACTGTTAACAAAATTCTATTTAGCGGTGAAGTAATGCCTTATAAGCATCTTAATGAATGGATGAAGCATCTTCCAGATGCAACATTCGTTAATCTTTACGGACCGACTGAAATTACATGTAATTGCACATACCACATTTTGGAGAGCAATAGAGATTATTCACAAGGACTTCCAATAGGAAAGCCTTTCCCAAATGAAGATGTATTCCTTCTTGACGAGGACGATAGGAAGATTACGAAGGAGGGAGTAACTGGAAGGATTATGGTTAGAGGAACTGCTCTAGCTCTGGGATACTATCATTTGCCAGAGAAAAACAGCACTCAATTTATTCAGAATCCTTTAAATAAAGCTTATCCGGAGGTTGTATATAATACGGGAGACCTTGGGGTATACAACGAGGACGGAGAGTTGCAATTCTGCGGCAGAGTAGATAACCAGATTAAGTATCTTGGCCATAGAATTGAGCTAGAGGAGATAGAACGCGGAATGGCAGCTATTGAGGGCGTTGAGCGATGCATATGTTACTTTGATGAGAAGAAATCGAGATTGAAGGGCTTCTATGTTGGCGAAATAGAGAAGACGGATTTGCATGCTACGATGCGCGATGTTATGCCCGCTTATATGATTCCGGGTTATATACGCAAGATTGAAACAATGCCTTTGACAAAGAATGGCAAGATTGACAGAAAACAAATTGCGGAGATGAATAAAGGATAGGATTATGAATCAGAAATTAGCCAGTTTAATTCAGGAACAACAAAATGCATTTTACCTCTTTGACACCATCAAATTGAAGAAGAGAATCAAATATCTTCAAGCGAGGCTTCCTGAAGAAATATCATTATGTTATGCAGTCAAGGCAAACCCATTTATTACTAAAGAGATTGGAGATGAACTTGAGCGCTTTGAGATATGTTCACCGGGAGAAGCTGAAAT
>JAAZHB010000092.1 GCA_012510935.1 Clostridiales bacterium | reverse complement strand
TATATTATTCAAGACCAGGGAACGGTATCTGCCACCAAGTTCATTATGAAAGATTTGGTAAGCCGGGGAAAACTCTTATCGGCTCAGATTCTCATACTCCGACGGGCGGAGGACTTGGAATGCTTGCGATAGGAGCAGGTGGAATGGATGTAGCAGTTGCAATGGGCGGTGGCGCATATAATATTCCAATGCCTAAGATGATTAAAGTAAATCTAACAGGCTCACTTCATTCAAATGTTAGCGCAAAGGATGTTATTCTAGAAGTGCTAAGACAGCTGACTGTAAAGGGTGGCGTTGGATATATAGTTGAGTATGGTGGACCTGGTGTTTCATCATTAAGCGTTCCGCAAAGATGTACTATAACAAATATGGGCGCTGAGCTTGGTGCGACTACTTCAATTTTCCCATCGGATGAAAACACTAAGGCTTTCTTGAAGGCACAAGGAAGAGAAGCAGATTGGGCCCCACTAGCAAGTGACCCTGATGCAAAATACGACAAAGAAATAAATGTAAATTTGGATGAGCTTACTCCTTTGGCAGCATGTCCTCATAGTCCTGACAATATAAAGAAGGTGACTGACCTAAAAGGAGTGAAGGTTGACCAGGTATGTATAGGTTCATGTACCAATTCATCCCTTTCAGATATGCTCAGAGTGGCTCAAATTCTAAAGGAAAAGAAGATTGCAGATGGCGTAAGTCTCTCAATTTCACCTGGCTCAAGACAGGTTTTCGCTATGCTCTCAGAGTGTGGCGCTCTTACTGACATGATTGATGCCGGAGCAAGAGTTCTTGAGTGTGCGTGCGGACCATGTATCGGAATGGGATTTTCGCCTAATTCAGCAGGAGTAAGTCTTAGAACTTTTAATAGAAATTTCTTAGGAAGATCAGGCACCAAGGATGGACAGGTTTACCTTGTAAGTCCAGAGACAGCGGCAGCATCAGCTTTAACTGGCTGGTTTGAAGACCCATCCGAATTAGAAGATTTGGGGGAGACTAAGCTCCCAGAGAAATTCAGAATCAATGATGATGGAATAATTCCACCTCTTGATGAGGAGACTGCAAGAACTGCAGAGGTAATTAAGGGACCAAATATCAAGGCGTTCCCAAAGACAACACCTCTTGGTGATTTGATAAAAGCAGAGGTAATACTAAAAGTCGAGGATAATATTACTACAGACCATATTATGCCTGCTGGTGCAAAAGTTCTTCCTTATAGGTCGAATATTCCACATTTATCGAAGTTCTGCTTTGGCGTAATTGATGAGACTTTCGCAGAGAGAGCATTAGCTGCCGGAGAAGGAATAATTGTAGGTGGTTCAAACTATGGACAAGGCTCATCAAGAGAGCATGCGGCTCTAGTTCCGCTATATTTAGGAATAAAAGCAGTTGTAGCTAAGAGTTTTGCAAGAATCCATGCAGCAAATCTTGTTAACGCAGGCATTTTGCCTCTGATTTTTAAGAACACTGAAGATTATGAGCTAATTAAGCAAGGCGCAACTATAGAAATGGCAAATATCCATGAGGGCTTGAAAAATGACGAGCTTGTTTTGAAAGTTGATGGCAAAGAGATTCATCTTGTTATGGACCTTGCCGATAGACAGAAGGAAATATTGCTTGCAGGCGGATTACTTAAATATACAGCGGGAGTATAAAGGATAGAACAATGAAAAATTACGAGAAAGATATTCAAGAGGCACTAAAGTCGTTCGAGGCAATGCTAAGAGAGCAGGTCATTAGAAATGTGACAATTGAAGAGGAAAGAATCAAAGCAGAGAATAGCGATTCAGCACAATCTTCAATATCTGCAAAAACAACCATAGGGCTGGCATCTGGTGACGGAATTGGGCCGGTGATTATGACCGAGACAAAGAAGGTTCTTGAAAAACTGCTTTCCGATGAGCTTTCTGCTGGGGCAATTACGCTAAAAGATATTGATGGATTTACTATAGAGAATAGACTGGCGCTCGGAGAGACTGTTCCCGCATCAGTTATGGAAGAATTCAAGCAATGCGATGTGCTTCTGAAAGGTCCGACGACAACTCCAAATGCAGCGATGTCGGGAATAAATCTAGAGAGCGCAAATGTATATCTTAGAAAGGCCTTTGACCTATATGCAAATGTGCGCCCGGTTAAAGTGCCAAGCGAGAATATTGATTGGATTTTTTTCCGTGAGAATACAGAAGGTGAGTATGCGCTAGGAAGTAGAGGCGTTAGAATTGCTGATGAATTCTCAGTTGACTTCAAGGTAACAACTTATGAGGGGTCGCGTCGAATTGCAAAGGCAGCTTTTGACTATGCTAGGGAGAATGGCAGAAAGAAAGTGTCTGTTATAACCAAGGCTAATATAATGAAGAAAACTGACGGCGATTTCCAGAAAATTTGCCTTGAGGTTGCAAAGGATTATCCTGAGATTGAAGTCGACACATGGTTTGTAGACATTATGGCGGCAAATTTGGTTAATAAGGATATCCGTTCTCAGTTTGAGGTAGTGGTATTACCAAATCTTTATGGAGATATCATAACGGATGAGGCAGCGCAGATTCAAGGCGGTGTTGGTACAGCAGGCTCAGCAAATATCGGAAGTAAGTATGCAATTTTTGAGGCTATTCATGGAAGCGCTCCAAGAATGGTTGAGGACGGGATTGCAAATAGAGCAAATCCAGCAAGCCTTATGACAGCGGCGGTTATGATGTTAAGACATGTTGGATATCTTGAGAAAGCTGCGCTTCTTGAGAAAGCGATTGCTAAAGCGGATGATCTTATTGGACCGAAGATGACAGGCCTAGCAGATGGAGCTCTGTGTACAGACTTTTCTGCAGAGGT
>JAAZHB010000091.1 GCA_012510935.1 Clostridiales bacterium | reverse complement strand
TCTAGCAAATCATAGCCAACATTTATAGTAGGGCTATTAGGCAACACAACTCCCAACTCCTTCTCAAGGTCCAAAAGTTCATCATAAAGCGCATCAAACTCATAGTTTGTCATCAGTTCTGTTGCGTCCACATAATAAGCCTTGCTTGCCTTATTCAGCTGCTCAACGAGTTCCTTCATTCTATTGTTAGCCATACTAACATTTCTCATTAAATCTTCTCCATCTTTACAAAGCCTTTTCCAAGCTTCTTCAAGCCAACTGAATCGAACATAATCGACATTGTCTTTGCATCCTGTTCAATTAACATTCCTTCGCCGAACTTTGGATGCTTCAAACGATCACCTATATTGAAGTCCTCTGCAGATACTCTCTTTGCCTTGGTTGCACGCTTTGATGCTGCCAGCGAATCAAATGGTTTATCCTTAGGTGTTCCCTTATATCCATCCCAAGTACCCATCGTTCTTCCACCAAAGAAGTAATCGCCTGTCATGCTGCCATCACCAGCAAATCCACCACCAGTTGCCTCTCTATCCTTAACTGTCTTATCGCCCTCAACAAGAGACTTATCCATCTCATTAAGGAATTGCGACTCAGTAGTATAATCAGTCCTTCCATAGAGCATTCTTTGTTCAGCACTTGTCAAATATAGCTTCTTCTTTGCTCTAGTTATTCCCACATAACAAAGTCTTCTTTCTTCTTCCATCTTTGCTACGCTGTCATAAGCCGTTGGCCCTGGGAAAATTCCTGTCTCCATGCCCGGCATAAATACAACCGGAAATTCCAGACCTTTCGCACTATGAAGTGTCATAAGTACAACTGCATCTTCATCATCACTTCTTTTATCAATATCTGCCATTAAGGAAATTCTCTCAAGGAAAGTGCCTAGCGGTGTAGGTATGTCTGCAACAAATCCTTCACCCTCAAGCTCTGCTCTATCCTCATTAAGTTCCTCAATATATCTATCTAGTTCCCCCTTTTGGAGTGATTCCTCGAACTCAATAGCCGCGGACTTAAACTCCATGATATTCTCTATTCGGCCATCCGCTTCGACAGTATTAGCAATCTCAAGAGCTTTTAAATATCCTGATCTATTAAGAACATTGTCATACATATCTGAAAGAGTCATATTGTCCTTCTCTTTAATTAAATCAATAATCATAGAAATGAACTTCTCTACCTCAACTCTGCTTTTGCTACTAAGAGTATCTCTAACCTCAGCCTTGCAAAGAGCACCAAAAATGCTTACATCATTTGACTTTGCGTAATCAATTATTGACGCAAGAGATTTGGTGCCAACTCCTCTCTTGGGTTCATTGATTACCCTTGCCATTGCAACATCATCATCTGGATTCTCGAGGAGTCTTAAATATGATGTGACATCCTTTATCTCCTTGCGCTCGTAGAAACCAACCCCCGAAAGTGTCCTGAAAGGGATTCTTCTGAAAGAAAAGTTCTCTTCAAAATTTCTTGATTGCGCATTTCTTCTATATAATATAGCAAAATCCGAATATTTATATCCTTCTTCTACAAGCCTTTCAATCTC
>JAAZHB010000090.1 GCA_012510935.1 Clostridiales bacterium | reverse complement strand
TAGATATTATGGTGGTACAGAATTCGTAGACGAACTAGAAGAATACTGCTGTGATAAGTGGAGAGAGGTATTCAATACTGATTATCATGTAAATGTACAACCTCATTCAGGTTCACAGGCAAACTTTGCTGCATATAAGGCTGTTCTTGAACCAGGCGATACAGTTCTTGGACTTAACCTAGATAACGGCGGACACCTTACACATGGTTCAAGCGTTAATTTCTCTGGAAAGCTTTATGATATTCAATTTTATGATGTAGATGAGAATGGCGTAATCGATATGGACGATGTTAAGGAGAAGGCTCACGCTCTAAAGCCTAAGCTAATCCTTATAGGTGCAAGTGCATACTCAAGAATCATTGATTTTGAGAAGTTTGCAGAAATTGCAAAGGAAGTTGGAGCTTACTTCATGGTAGATATGGCTCATATTGCTGGACTAGTTGCAGCTGGCGAGCACCCATCACCATTTGGATATGCTGACATTATTACAACAACAACCCATAAGACACTAAGAGGTCCTCGTGGTGGAATGATTTTCGCTAAGCAGGAGCTAGCTAAGAAGGTTGATAGCGCAGTATTCCCATACGCACAGGGCGGTCCACTGGAGCATGTAATTGCTGGAAAGGCTGTATGTGCTGAGGAGGCTTTGCAGCCTGAATTCAAGGCTTATCAGCATCAAGTTAGACTAAACTGCAAGGCTTTCGCTGAAGAGTTTGTTGCAATGGGTTATGATGTTGTAACTGGTGGAACAGATAATCATGTATTCTTGCTTGACCTATCTGATCATGAATTCACAGGTAAGGATCTTCAGAATGCACTTGATGAAGTTGGCATAACTCTTAACAAGAACTGTGTTCCTAATGAAAAGCGTTCTCCAATGCAGACTTCAGGTGTTAGAGTTGGAACTGCTCCAATGACAACAAGAGGTTATCTTGAGGATGATTTCGTAAAGGTTGCGCACAGAATTGACGAGGTTGTAAAGCAGCTTGATGCTGAGAAGGCTGCAGAAGCTAAATAATTATCGTCAAACACACTATGAATAGATCTAAAAACAGGAAGCGCCAACTAAGGTGCTTCCTGTTTTATACTTCAAATTATAATAATTATTCGACCCAAACCGGTCTTTCTTCCCATACATACCTGCTGGTTGTGTGTTTGCCGTCTCAACCTCCATTAGCATTCTTATGAGCAAGCCATTCATCCATGGTGTCATATCGAGCCCCACAGTATACACATTCAACTACTTTAACCTTTTGCGTTTCATAATGACCGCTTGATGAACTTCCGCCTGTCGAACTTCCAGAAGATGAAGAACTTGATGACGAAGAGGAGCTAGAAGAGGTTGAATTCGAAGAACCTTTTGATGATGATTGCTTATCCGATTTACTGCTTGACGAATCTGAAGAGCTATCATCGCTAGAACTTGAATCCCCAGTTTCTGTTGCAGCCGTATCATTATTAGTGATAGTGCAAGTCTTTGTAGATTTAGGCAAAATAATCGCTGCTACTATAAGTATTACAGCGAGAACTAGAAAAACTAGAGCAACTATTATTGATTTTTTCTTAGAAATATTCTTCTTCATAGGCTGTATTATATCTTGAAAAATGGTGTTATCAACACGAAAAGAGAAGTATTGATATAATCTATAATAAATATTCAAATATTGCGATTTGATATAGTTGGAAATAAGGTGGCGGCAAAAAATCTTCCTTGATATAATGCCCCTTGTGTGTATATTGTGACATTGGAGGGTAGAATATATGAAAAGAAAAAGGCTTTACGCGTTATTACTATCAGTGATAATGTGCTTATCTGTGCCTATCTTTGCTTTTGCTGAAGCTTCAACAGAAGTAGTGGGCTCAAATGAGAACAAAGAAAGTTCAACCACAGAATCAGTGAACTCTGGTGATGGAACGGAAGAGACACAACCAGATAGTGATTCTAACGAGAATGCGGGCATTGATTCTGAAAGCAATGAAGGATTAAATGTTCTTGCAGACGGTCTTACAAAGGAAACTACATCAGGAGATGATAACAACTCACAGGAATGGGCGGCAGAAGACTTCACCTATTCCGATATGGAGAAAACTTTGTACGGCTGTGATTATAGCAGACAGTTCACTATAACTGGAAAGGCAGTTTCTGGCTTTTCAGAATCTGGACTTGCAAAGCTAGAGAATAATAAGAACCTAGTTATTCCTTCTCAAGATACAGAAGGTAATACTCTTGTGGGTGTAGCTCAGAGTGCATTTAAGGGTATGGGACTAGAAAGCGTTGTTTTCCCAACAGGAATGATGGTTTCATATAATGATACTATTACAAATAGAGTTACTAAGCGCGGAAACTTTATTATTGGAGATTCTGCTTTTATGAACAACAATCTTACAAGTGTGTATCTTCCTGCAGGTGTAATTGCAACTATGTCATATGCTTTTGCTGGAAATAAATTAACTAATGTTACTTTCCCAAAGACTATTTGGTGGATTGAAACAATGTCTTTTGGTAATAACCAGATTAGTCAGGTAAATTTCCCGCAGACATGTGATTTCCAACTAGAAATGCATGGAATGGCATTTTATAACAACAATATTAAATCTGTAAGACTTCCTGATTTTACAGAAGTAGTAAATAAATATACATTTAGTATGAACCCAGGAATGGAAGAGTGTCCTTCAGATGCACCTGCGAAAGAGCAGGCTCTTGGTGGCGTTGTATATATGTATACCGATAATGCTGAACTTGAATATAAGGATAGAATTCATACTATAGCAAAGCAGACCGAGAACATTAAGTCATGGCACCAGAAGCTTATAGTTAATGATGGTACTACTGAGACAAAGAATCCTGATACAAGTAGCTGGAACATTTCAGACTTTACTGTAGAAGGCACAGTTATCACAGGACTTACTGAAAGCGGTATTGCAAAGAGAAAGATTAATAAGAACCTTGTAATTCCAGACAAAAATGCATCTGGCCAATACATTACCGAGCTTGCATCATCAACTGAAACATACGGACTTTTTGGAGCTGAGGGAGAAGGCTTTGATAGCGTTGAGCTCCCTAATGAAGTTGAGAAGATTGGAAATAAGGCATTTGCAAATAATGGATTAAAAGATGTTACATTCCCATCATCTCTTGTTGAAATTGGAATGGCAGCCTTCCAAGTGAATGAACTTAGTAGCGTTATTCTTCCAGATACAGTAACGACTCTTGGAGCAGGGGCATTTGCTACAAACCCTAAGCTTGAAAGAATTAGCTTATCTAAGAAGATGACAGAAGTCCCTTCAGCTGCTTTTGGTTGCAGTGACGCAAAGAACTGGATGGAAGGACTAACATCTATAAATATTCCAGATAATATTACTAAAATAGGTGATCGTGCTTTTGCGGGAAATAATTTCTCTAAGATTGTAATTCCTGCAACAGTAACAAGCATCGGAGCATATGCTTTCTCTACAAAGAATTACCTTAAGACACCTTGTACAGTTACTCTTAATGAGGGACTTGAAACAATTGGAGACAATGCTTTCAGAAATAAGATTATTGATGAAATAGAACTTCCATCAACTGTCAAAGGACTGCCAAAGAACGTTTTCCGTAAGGAATATTCTGATGATACAGTGGCAACTGTAACAAAGGTATATGTTGGAGAAGTATCCCAATATGAAGACAAGACTGCTTTCCCGGATTCAGATTATCATAAGCTCTACCTTACAGATGCAACAGTTTGGACTGCAGATGACTTCACATACGGAGAAGAAAATAAAACTATTTATCCAGCAACTAATACTTCAGATATTATAACCGAGAAAGTATGGGCTGTTACAGGGCTTAGCGAGTCTGGTGTTACAAAGATAGAGACAAATAAGGACCTTGTTATCCCAGCAACTGATCCATCAGGTAAGCAGGTAACAGGTATTGGAAATAACGCTTTCTATAAGAAGGGTATAAAGACTGTTAAATTACCAGAGAATGTCATGACTGCATACAGTGGTAGCTGGAATGAGAGTCTAACACAGAGAGGAAACTTCTTCATTGGAAGTAGCGCTTTCCTTGGGAATGATATAGAGACAATTGATCTTCCAGAGGGTGTTATTTCAATTGAAGGTAATGCTTTTGCAAGCAATAAGCTAACTAATGTCAAATTCCCTAAAACTACTATGATGATTGGGGCTGAAGCATTCTCAAAGAACTTGATTAGTACCCTTGATTTCCCTGAGAAGACAGATTTCCCACTTCAGTTAGATAATATGGCATTTGCCATTAATACAATTGAGTCAGTTCAAATACCTTCAAATACTGAGAAAATGACAAAGTGGGTATTCTTCCAGAATACTGGTAAAGAGCCTGTAATAAATGGAACTACAACTGAGCAAAAAGGTGGAATTGTCTATGTCTATAAGACAGATGCTACTGGAGCATATCTTGATGACACAACAAAGGGAACATCCAATGTTCAGAAGTTGATTATTGGCACAATTCCATCCACAGAAGCTCCTTGGGGAATTACTGACTTTACCTATGATGAAGCAGGAACAACTATCACAGGGCTATCAGATTCAGGTAAAGAGAAGATGGCTGTTAATCAGAAACTTGTTCTGCCAGACAATGGACCAAATGGTGATGCAATTGTTGGCATAGGCATTGGAACCACATCTCTTGGAACCTTTGGTGTTAAACCAGGAACTACGGCAATTCTTCCAACAAGTGTAGTTTTGCCTAAGAAGCTAGAGAAAATTGACAATTTTGCTTTTGCAAAGAGTACAATAAGCAGCATTAATCTTCCTGAGACATTACAGTCTATTGGAACTTCTGCTTTCAATAGTACAGCGCTTACTGAAATAAAATTACCTGATAGTGTTACATCACTAGGACTTGGCTGCTTTGCTTCATGTACAAGTCTAGAAAGTTTGAAACTATCAAAGGGCTTAACTACAATTCCACAGTCAGCATTTAATATGACTGCAATTAAGAAGGTTGTTATTCCTGAAGGCGTTACAACAATAGATAGGATGGCTTTCGCAGGAGCACACGTTGAAGAACTTGTATTGCCTAATACACTTGAAACAATTGGAAAGCAAGCATTCAATAATCATCAGCTTACAACTCTTGATATTCCTTCAAGTGTTAAAGTGATAGGAGAGTCAGCATTCCAGCTAATTCAGGAGGGATATAATAAAACACTTGTATCATTGACTTTACATGAAGGATTAACAGAAATTGGGAAATATGCATTTAGAGGCAGCAATTTGGTCTCAGCAGAAATTCCAACTACACTAACTACATTAAACAGAGACGCATTTATGGACAGTAAGAATATTGTTCAGTTAAAGACTGCAAATGAGGCACAGCTAGAACCAACAGCAACATTTATTACTGAAGGCTCAGGTCACAATGTTGTATATGATAAACTAGCTATGACAGGCTGGACAGCAGATGACTTTACATATTCAGAAAATACTATCACAGGATGGTCAGCGTCAGGACAGGAGAAGAGACTTACACTTCATACTCTAGTTCTTCCTGATAAAACTCCAACAGGTGAAGATATCATTGCCATTGGAGCGTCCGCATTCAAGATTCCTGATGACGAAGTTACTATAATGAAGTTTAATGTAGAGTCACCAAATGGAATGGAAAGCGTTTCCTTGCCAAAGAATGTTGCATTAATCGGAGCAAAGGCATTTGAGTACAACAGCCTTACAGCTATAGACTTAAGGGATGGACTAAATACAATTGATGAAAGTGCTTTCCATGGAAATATGCTTGAGGCTGTATCAATTCCTGACAGTGTAACAACTTTAGGGAAAGGTGCTTTCACAATGAACAATATCAAGCAGCTTAAGCTTTCTAAAAATGTTACTGTAATTCCTCAGTCAGCATTCTCAATGAATATTTGGCTTGAGTCTGTTGAGATTCCTGATACAGTTACAGAGATTGAACAGATGGCATTTGCAGGTGCAAGACTAACATCTCTTGAAATTCCAGCATCTGTTAGAAAGATTGGTATTAAAGCATTCCATCTACATAGATTGACAGAGCTCACAATTCCTGGAACAGTACTAGAAATTGGAGATTCTGCTTTCGAGGGTACATACAAAGCACAAACACTTAAGAAGTTAACTCTTGGCGAAGGAATTCAATCTATTGGAACCTTTGCATTTAAGGAAGGACTTCTTACAAGCGTTACACTTCCAACAAGCCTAAAGACTCTTGGAGATGAGCCTTTCATGAATAATGCAGGAAGTGATAGTGATCATGTTGTAACTCTAACAACAAAGAACAAGGCTCATTTACAGTTTGCAACTGCAAAGACTCACAAAATTGTTTATGATGGGCCAACTGATTCGGGCAATGCCGGAACAGGATCAGGAAGCACAACAGTCAATCCTTCAACACCTGGCACAACTTCAGTAAGTGGAAGCAATGCAAACTATGGAGAAACTGGGGCTGCAATTAAGACAGTACCAGTTAAAAAGAGTGCTACTGATAAGAAGACTAGCAAAGATTCGGATCTTTCAAAGACTGGAACACCTTCTGCTAGCGAAAACGGATTTAATAATTCAATTTTATCAAGTCTTCTATATGTTCTAGCAGGAATTGCTATAGGAATAGCCCTAACACTTATTGTAAAAGGTTTGAAGAAAGAAGAAGAATAGAAAAGCATACATGTAAAATGTAAACACTTTCTCTTGAATTTTCATAATGGGCATCCGTCACCATGAGGGTGTCCATTTTCTTATGCCCAAAATTCATATGATTTGATATAATACATATATGATAAATATTCGAATGACAAGGAGGCTTCATTGTGGCT
>JAAZHB010000089.1 GCA_012510935.1 Clostridiales bacterium | reverse complement strand
CAGATACATTATTCTGAATCTTTACATTGTCTCCTATAACAACATTATTTGCTACATTTACATTCTGCCAAAAGGAGCACTTCTTTCCAATCTTAGCGCCCTTCTGTACATGACAAAAATACCAAATCTTTGTGCCCTCTCCAATTTCTACGCCGTCATCTACATAACTGCTCTCATGCACGAAATATTCACTCATATCTTTTTCCTTTCATCATCTATCTATTATCATATGTTTCATTTATTACTTACTGACTGCCATTTTCTTATAATATCACATATTTTCTCTGCCGCATGACCATCCCCAAAAGGTTGATATTCAGGATCAATAACCTGCGCCTTCGACAGTTTTTCAATAATGTCATTGCAATCTGCCTTCGCGAGTTGATTTCTATTTCCAACCATTGTTTCCGGCCAAACTACATAATCTAATACAAACACACACTGTACCCCAGCATAGAAGGCTTCACATTGCAATCCTCCTGAGTCTGTTACTATTTTCTTAGCATTCTGTATTAGGTGAACCGAATCTGAATATCCAACGGGTTGAGTAAGAATTATATTTTTGAACCTCTCAATTTCGCAGATCCTTTGAGCTCTTTCCCTATTTCTTGGATGTACCGCATATATCGTTGGTGCATCTAAACTGTTCATAGCTTTTAGGATTTCTGTTAAAGGTTCGTCTGTTGCTGTATTCTCTTGCCTATGACATGTCATATAATAGAATTCATTTGGTACTTGTATCAAATCCCCATTCCCATCCCGAATGTCAGGACTTGACCAAGGTTTATCAGCAAAATGTAAAAATGAATCATACATTATATTTCCTACACAATAGGATCTATCTCTAAGTCCTTCTCTTTCCAACTTTCCCAAAGCATCTTCTGTCGCACAAAAGTCTATTGTTGCTAAATGGTCTGTAGTAATTCTATTTACTTCCTCTGGATTATCTAAAGTCCCTAGTCTATTACCAGCCTCTACATGTAGTACCGGAATATGTAGTTTCGCTGCCGCAAGTCCTGCCGCAAGGGTTGAATTTGTATCTCCATATACTAGAAGTGCGTCTGGTTCTTCTTTAACTAGAATCTCTTCAATCCCTATCAACATCTTAGCTGTCATCTCTGCATGGCTTCCTCCTGCAACACCAAGATTATAGTTTGGTGCTGGTATCCCCATCTCTTCAAAGAAAACATCTGACATATTTGCATCATAATGTTGCCCAGTATGCACAAGAATCTCAATATGTTCTTTCCTTAATTCTCTTGAGCCTGCTGCTGCCTTGATAAATTGTGGTCTCGCTCCTACTACTGTTACGATTTTCATAGTTATCCCTTCTAATATATTTCAAGAAATTTTTTTGCTAGTACTGGAAAATTGTAATTCTCAAGAACTGCTTTCTTTCCATTCTTTCCCATTCTTAATCTATCTTCCTCGGACATGCTAAGCAATTCATTTATTCCTTGCGCTAAAGCATCTACGTCTTCTGCCTCAACACTTATTCCGCAGGAATGTTCTTCAATCAAATTATTTGGTGCCTTTACTGCGTATAGTATTGGTTTTCCACCCATCATCGCATCAAATAACTTATTCATGCCTATGCCGAATCTAAACATATCATTCTTAATTGCTCCAACATATGATGCATCGCAGCCCTCAAGAAGCGATGGTATTGCTTGCTTGTTTATCGGAGGGAAAAAACCATAGCAGTCATTCGAGAGCCCTCTATCATTTGCTCTTTTAATAAGATCGCCTTTGTAATTGCCTGCTCCAACAAACATCAAGTATATTCTACTTTGATCACACTTTGTAGCCGCGTCAATTAAATAGTCAAGGGAATACGATCTCGTATGGCTTCCGAAAAAGCCTATTACTAAGCGTCCTTGTTCTTTAGCTTTTATGATTGCTTTGCTGTGTTCTTCAGGTAAGCCCATTGGGTTCTCCCAGTCCGACATGTCTATACCGTTTGACACAAAATGAAACTTGCTATTATCCATGCCATGCTCAACTAGATACTCTCTTGCATTTGGCAAAATTGATACTACGTTATCTGCGTTCTTACAAAAATAGTTTTCACCATATTGCATCACTGCAACAAATGGATGATGCTTGCTCATTCCATACAATTCAATTGGTGTTATCGGCCACATGTCATGTATTTCATGAGTTAAAATGGCAGACTTTGATTTCTTTTTTATTTTTTTTCCTGCAATAATATCTAATGGATATGTTGAAGAAGTAATTATTATATCCGGATTAAGGCTCTCTGTAATCTTTCTTGCGTCTAACCAAAGTTTCCCAACAAACTGAGCCATAGTAATTGCTCGACTTGCACCATTGCCTTCATAGGTTCTAGTATGAATCCAGTGATAGTTGATTCCATCAATGACTTCAACTTCGAAATCTTTTGAAATGACAGGGTTCTTCCTACGAAGATGAGAATAGTCTGCAGCTATGATATCAACCTTGTGTCCCATTTTAACCCATTCTTTAGCAAGATAGTATGGTCTGAATTCCATCCCCATTTCTGGGCTACCAGCATAATGATTAATAAGTAATATGTTCATTTATTCAATAACCGCCTTTAATGTTTTAAATAGTAGCATACAGTCATGCCAAAGATTGAAATGTTTTAACTGCTCAAGATTGTAGTCCATCTTTCGAGGGAGTACCTTCTCGATATATGCGGAATCGACATCCTTCACATCTTTTAATAACTCTGCTTCATCTTTAAACATAATACTAGCTTCTGCTGTAACCCCTGCCGTTAATAGAAGGGTTGCTTTCATCTCATCGCTATATTCACTTACATACTTTGGAACTTCAGGTCTTGTCCCCACAAAAGTCATCTCCCCAAGAAGAATGTTGAAAAGCTGTGGTAATTCATCAATTCTATACTTTCTAAGAAAATTACCTGACTTTGTAATGCGAGGATCATTATGACTTGTAACCTGTGCTCCAATCTTATCAGCATTCATTACCATTGTTCTAAATTTAAAAATTCTGAACTCCTTGCAGTATTGAGTTACCCTGACCTGTCTATAGAACACTGGCCCCGGGTCATCCACTTTAATTCTTATAGCAACAATTGCAAAGATCGGAGATAAAAGGATTATCATTATTGCTGATGCGAATATGTCGAAAACTCGCTTTATAAACAATGAAACTTTCTTCTTCTGAAGATAATCATAATATGGCCTAACAGCCTCTGTTTGAAGTTCTTTAGGAAGTCTGTCCCATTTTTTAAGCATTAATTAATCCTCTTTTATTAAGACATTCAAGAAATTTCTCTATAACGAATTCGTTTTGCTCATCTGTCATAGTTGAGAAAACTGGAATTGAAATTAGGTTTTCAAATTGATGATATGAATTAGGATAATCCTTGATGTCAAAACCCAAGTTCTTATATGCAGTTAGCATAGGAAGCGGCTTGTAGTGTACATTACAAGCAATATCTTCCTTTGCCATATCTTCTATAATCTGGTTTCTCTGCTCGCATGTCATTCCTGGAACACGAACCAGGAAAAGATGTCCTGTCGATTCGTTGACATCTGTATAATGATCCATTGTAATAATGCCAGCTGCGCGAAATGCCTTCTGGTATCTAAGATTTAATTCTTTTCTTCTAGCAAGAAGATCATAATATCTCTCAAGCTGCCCGA
This sequence comes from Clostridiales bacterium, assembly GCA_012510935.1. The sequence continues at coordinate 955 of JAAZHB010000089.1, read as the reverse complement.
GGCCTATTGCAGCGTTAATATTTGTCATATTACATTTATATGCTGGATACTCAATATCGTATTCCCACGCACCCGCTTTGTTCTTGGCAAGTGCATCCTTAGTCTGCCCATGAAGTGAATTTAACTGAAGCTCCTTATATATTTCATCATCGGTAATTCCATTGATTCCCTTCCATGTGAGGGCCCCGCCTTCAGCGCAGGTAAGATTCTTTACAGCATGAAAAGAGAATGTTGTAAAGTCTGCAATTGCACCAGCCTTAACACCATCCTTAATTGAGCCAAACGAATGAGCTCCGTCAGCAATTACTGCAACTCTTCCCATTGCTTCTTGCAAGTGTGAATTTGGCTTAAACAAATTTTTCTTAGATTCTGCTATTTTGAACACTTTATCATAATCAGCTACTATTCCACCTAGATCTACTGGTATAATTGCTTTTGTTCTCTCTGTAATTAGATCTTCTAATTTATCATAGTCCATCTCAAAGCTGTCCTTGGCAACATCACACATCTTAAGTGTAGCCCCTACATGTATTACTGGACTTGCTGTTGCTGTATATGTGTAGGCTGGAACAACAACCTCATCCCCAGCTCCTATACCAATAATCCTCAGTGCTCCCTCAAGGGCTGCAGTTGCCGAAGAAAGAGCGACAGCTCTGTTTGTTCCAAGAAATTCACTCATCTTCTCTTCGAATTCTTTTACAGTAGGTCCAGTAGTAATCCATCCAGATTTTAGGACTTCTACTACTCTATTAATTTCATTCTCGCTAATATCTGGCGGTGAAAAAGGTACTTTCATAATGTCATCTCCTTACCTATATTGAGGAGAATATGTTGGGCATACTGCCTTGACATCCTCCCTAATTTCTGCAGGGTTTTCTTCTGCAATTTTAATTAGTTCATGTAAATCATTAAGGAATTTCTTTTCATCAATCTCTATTGGTTTTCCAATATGAAT
>JAAZHB010000088.1 GCA_012510935.1 Clostridiales bacterium | reverse complement strand
TCAGCTGTTATTTGTCCATGAGTATGTAAACTGTTAGGGTTTCCATTAAACTCATTAATTCCTCTCATTAGAGCATCTATAGCAGTCTTACTCATATAAGTAGTCGCCGCATTATCTGCATATACTCTCATTTTACCCTCCACATCACTATTGTTAAAAATATTCAGTTATACTGAATTTCATTACCGTTTTTACATAATAAAAGTAGCACTTTATTCCTACTAAGTCAATAGGAATTAGCTACTTCTATGTGTTATTTATGTAAAATTTATTTGTCTTCGTATTCAGAAATACAAGGTTCGCACCAATCTCCAAGCATCTTCTTCCTATTACTTTTTATTATATCATCAAGCGAGATAGAAAGCAGATAATTCTCAATTGTTCGGTCAAGCCCCACCCATAAAGGTAATGTTAAGCAATTTGCTGCCTTATCACAATGTATATCATTATTCCTAATGCATTCTACTGGTGCTAAAGTGCCTTCTGTAAGAATAAGGATCTCATTAATTGTATATTCTTCTGGTTCCTTTACCAGCCTGTATCCACCATTTTTCCCTCTGAAACTTTTAAGCATTTCTCCTTTATTAAGGATTGCCACAACACTTTCTAAATATTTAGTCGGAAGGTTCTGTCTCTGCGCAATATCAGACAAGGACACAAGTCCTTCTCCCTGATTCTGCGCGAGATCAATCATTATCATCAGGGCATAACGACCCTTGGTTGAAACCATCATAATTCTATCCTCCAATGCAAACTAGCTATTAAACCGTTTATCAAAGTTACCATAAACTTTCACGCCTTCATCTATCAAAACAAAAGCTTGCTGGTCGATTCTATTTACCATTTCTAGAAGTCTTGCCTGCTCGTACTTAGAGAGCATTACGCAAAGCACATAGGTATTCTCATTAGTGTAAGCCCCTTCACCATCCCATCTTGTAACTCCTCTGTGTAACTCATTCATTATAAGATTAGAAATTCCTTCTTTTTTGGTAAAAATAAGGGCACGAATATTGATGTTCTGAGTATGAACTCTGTCGATTGCCATTGCAATAATCGTTGAATATATAAATGAATATATTACAGTCTCAATGTTAAACATGAAAAGACAAATTACATATACTCCAATGTTAATCGCAATACTGATCTTGCCAACGCTGAAGTTAGGTTTCAATTTAGAAATACATACTCCAATAACATCCTGCCCGCCACCTGAACTCCCGGCTCTAAGTACAATTCCTGCACCTGTACCAACTACAACACCACCAACTAAGCAAGCAGCAAGCACGTTATCAAAAATTGGCTTTGTCGCAACTGGAATGGCTGACATGCACACCGATGTAAGCGCAATCGCAACAAATGAGCTAATGCAGAACTCTTTTCCGATTATCTTGAGCGCCATATAGAATAGTGGTACATTGATAAGAAAATATATGATTCCAAGATAGTCAATTCCCGGAATTTCAGGAACATTTAAATAATCAATTAAAACAACTCTAATAATCTGTGCAATACCAGTAAATCCTCCATTGTATAGATTAAGAGGTGTAATAATCTGGTTAATACCTACTGCAAAAATAATGTCACCAAGGATGATCAGGAACCCGTCATATAGCATTTTCTTCATATTAATGTTCTTTAATTTATTCATTCAATCGCCTCAGTCTTTCCCTTCAATGGACTCACATTATTAACTTCATTCTTAAGGAGTCTATAAATTGCAGCGCAAAGAGGTACACCAATTAACATTCCTGGGATTCCAAAAACTCCTCCGCCTACAGTTACACTAGCAAGAACCCACATTCCAGGCAGACCCATGGATGAGCCAACAACCTTTGGGTAAATTACATTTCCTTCTATTTGTTGAAGTACAAGGAAGAAAACTAAGAAAATCAAAGCCTTCATCGGGTCAACACTTATTATCATAAATATACCCACACCGGCTCCGATAAATGCACCAACAATTGGAATTAAAGCTGTAAACCCAACGAATGCACCAATCATTGTTGCATATGGCAGCCTTAGAAGCATCATACCAGTCATGCACAGAACACCAAGAATGACAGCCTCTGTACACTGCCCTACAATGAAACTATGGAAGCTTTCATCTAATACATCTAGAACATATCTGCTTTTAACTCTCCATCTTTCATGGAAGAAATGCGCATTCACCCTATGAAGCTGCACACGCAACTTTTCCTTGCTCAGCAAGATATAAATTGCAAAAATAAGACCGATACCAACATTGACAAGTACTGATACAGTTGAGGAAATCGCCTTTATAGCAACTCCCATGGCTCCACTTATTCCTGACTTCAAGAAAGAAAACACATTCTTGAGAGCCTGGGACCAATCAATCTCTTGTAACTTCAAAATAATACCTTCATTTAAGAATTCTCTTTTCTGCAAATAAGCAAGAACGCTGTTGAAAGCCTTTGGTAGCTCAGCAATAATAAGTTCAACGCACTGAATCAGTTCGGGAATTACAAGTCTAAAGATTAGCATTAGGACTGTAATCATGAAAAGTAAAGCAAGTACCAAGCTAATTGGTCTCTTTGCTTTCTGAAGTTTAGTATTTGCTGTATCCTTGAAGAATTTTCTCTCAATAAACATAATAGGGATATTAATAAAGTATGCCATTGCACAGCCAATAATTAAAGGCATTGCTGCTTCTAATACAGACTTGACGAAAGAATATCCTTCATCAACAAATGATATTACGATGTATAGAATTAGTAAGCTAACTCCGACTTTTAAGCAAGTCTTCCATTCGATTTTCATAATTTAGTTCCCAAATCTTTCAATTAATATTTTTATTTCGAAATTCAATAAATTATAGCATAACGAACATATAAAAAAAAGGAACGGTATCGTTAGATACAGTTCCTTTAGATGGAGGCGACACCCAGATTTGAACTGGGGATCAGAGTTTTGCAGACTCGTGCCTTACCACTTGGCTATGTCGCCATATGCCGATAAAATCGGCAATATGTATTTACTTGGCTAGGGTAGCAGGATTCGAACCTGCGCATGATGGAATCAGAATCCATTGCCTTACCGCTTGGCGATACCCCATTATAAGGTTTACGCTTTTAAAAAAATTGGGGTGGATAGTGGGATTCGAACCCACGCATACAGGAGCCACAACCCTGTGTCTTAACCACTTGACGATACCCACCACATCTCTCTTTTTGTCAGCGCCTATTTATTATACATATTTGAGCCAGCCTTGTAAAGCGATATTCATAGAAATTTCGAAAACTTTTTTATATCTTTTTTATATTGATTTTTTATCCGTATAAACCTCTCGTAGGCTCCTTAAATTCCTTCAACCTTATCTCATATGAGCTTATTGCCGCATCTTCATATGCCAACTTTGGATTC
>JAAZHB010000087.1 GCA_012510935.1 Clostridiales bacterium | reverse complement strand
GCCGCATCAATAATGTCGTTAAGAGTTGTATCCGCAAATCCCTTCTCATGGAAAAGTTCCCAGGCTGCTTCGACAATTCTATCCTTTATCCCATTTTTGCCTTTCATATGAAAAACCTCCCGCCACTTCTTCAAATCGTTTAATTATACATATTATATACCAAAACACTATTTAAATCGAGAAAGGTTTCGTAGCTGAGGTTCCATTAGCTGAAGTTCCATAGCTGAGGTTCCAAGTGAGAGAGTTGCTTTAGAGGCTTATTGGCTTATTGGACAAAACGTGTTGGCTTATAACCATTGTAATCAAAATAGACGGATGATTGAAATTCATTAACTGAACCACAACCTATCCGTCTATTCCTTAAGCTCTATTTATTTATCGGGCTTACTTCATACTTCTTGCTTTCTCTGTGCATGATTCTACGCACTCAATTACTGTACTTCTGAAAGAATTTCTCTCAAGAGTCTTTACTGCTGTGATGGTTGTTCCTGCAGGAGTTGTAACCATATCTTTGAGTTCCCCCGGATGCATCCCAGTTTCAAGAACCATCTTCGCACCGCCTAGTACTGTCTGAGCAGCAAACTTATAAGCCTGCTTTCTTGGCATACCACCTGCTACTGCGCCATCTGCAAGTGCCTCAATGAACATAAATACATATGCTGGGCCACTTCCGCTAACGCCTGTAACAACATCAAGCATCTCCTCGTCAACAACTTCAACTTCGCCGAAGCCTGCTAGGATTTTACATGCAAGATCAAGATCGGACTCAGTTACATTCTCATTTGGACAAGCTGCTGTCATTCCAGCTCCAACCATTGCTGGTGTATTTGGCATAGTTCTAACAATCTTGACCTTCTTGTCAGCGCCAAACTGCTCTTCCATAAATGCAATAGTCCTGCCAGCTGCAATACTAATGAATAACTGTCCTTCTTTCACGTGGTCCTTGATACCAGCAATCATGTCAGCATAGAACTGTGGCTTAATTGTAAAGAATACTACATCTGCCTTCTCAATTACATCTAGATTACTATCTGTAACCTCAATGCCATTCTTCTCCTTAGTCATGTTTCTGCTTGCCTCAAAAGGTTCAGCACCAATAATATCCTCAGGCTTTAATATCTCATTCTTGATAATTCCACCCATGATAGCATTAGCCATCTTGCCGCATCCGATAAATCCTAGTTTCATTCTTTTACCTCCCAAAGTAATTATTTGAACAAATATATTTTACATCTTATTTAGACAAAATTGTATAGCATTAGTTAAAAGTTTGCTCTGTTCTGTCAATGATTTCGTCTTGCAATTCCTTGCTAAGGTTTCTAAAGTGATCGCTGTAACCTGCAACACGAACAATCAGATCCTTGTAATCATCTGGGTTCTTCTGCGCTGCAATAAGGGTCTCTCTGCTAATTACATTGAACTGAATATGGTGACCATCCATTGCAAAGTACGAACGAACAAGGTTTGACATCTGATCAAGCCCCTTCTCTCCTGCTACCGTGCTAGGTGCAAACTTCTGATTGAGAAGAGTTCCGCCTGTTGCGATGTGATCCATCTTAGATGCTGACTTGATTACAGCAGTAGGTCCATTTACATCAGCTGATTTCTCTGGTGAAATGCCCTCAGACAAAGGTTTGTGTGCTAGTCTTCCATTTGGGCTTGCCATCATAACATCTCCAAAATATACATGGCATGTTGTTGGAAGCATATCGATTCTGTAAGATCCACCCTTTACATTAGGACGGCCTGTTACCAAATCCTTGTAAAGGTTAAATACTGACTTCATTACATCATCCGCATAATCGTCGTCATTTCCGTATTTTGGAGTCTTATTTTTTACAGCATTTAAGATATCTTCGTGTCCTTCGAAGTTTACCTTCATTGCTTCAACAAGTTCCTTCATCGAGAAAAGATGCTTCTCAAAGACATTGTATTTCATTGCAACTAGTGAGTCTGTGATTGTTCCTATGCCAACGCCCTGAATATAGTTTGTGTTATATCTTGCTCCGCCAGCATTGTAATCCTTACCTCTTTTGATGCAATCGTTTGTAACGATTGACAAGAATGGTGCCGGCATCTGGTCTGCGTAAATCTTCTCAATGACATTGTTTCCACGCATCTTAATATTAATGATATGCTCAAGCTGCTTCGAGAATGCGTCAAAAAGCTCATCGTATGACTTGAAGTCTTCGGCATTACCTAGCTTCAGTCCAAGTTGCTTGCCAGAAACCTCATCATATCCATTACTAAGTGTAAGCATCAAAATCTTTGGGATATTTAGATATCCTGTTAGAATATATGC
>JAAZHB010000086.1 GCA_012510935.1 Clostridiales bacterium | reverse complement strand
GGTATGATAGAGCTTTTCGATGGCAATTGGCTTGAGCCGGTTGCAAAAATATTAGAAAAAATGGAGGAAAACTAAAATGATGAAAATTGCTGTAGCAAGTGAAAATGGAATGGTGACTGAGCACTTTGGACATTGCGAAGGGTTTATGATTTTTGATGCCGAAAAAAGTCAAATTGTCAAAAGCGAAACCATTGCCAACCCCGGACACAAGCCTGGCTTTTTACCCAATTTCCTTGCCGATCGTGGTGTAAATGTCATCATCAGCGGAGGCATGGGCGGAGGTGCGGTTGAGATTTTTAATGAAAGAAACGTTGAAGTTGTTGTAGGAACTTCAGGGGATGCGAAAACTGCCGTAGAAGCGTACCTGCAAGGAACTCTTAAATCTACTGGCTCCATTTGCCATGAACATCAGCATCATGATGAGTGTGTGGAATAGATAGCATTGAACACAAGGAAATAATTGCATTATTAAAGAGACTACCCTGTTGAAAGTAAATCAGCAGGGTTTGTTTTTAAAGTATAGAAAATATCACCGTCCTTTTGCAAGGATACTCTGGACTATTTTGGGTATGTAGTCAAAGCAACCGATGTTACAAATTAACTTCCTTTCTTGTTGGTATTGGGTATAGCTATTCCTTGTGCTTTAGGGTATATCTCGCAGGAAAAGGTAGTTACACCATTGCAAAAGAATTAAACCGTGATAACATTCCCACCATCCGCAATGCACAAAAATGGAATGACAGCGTGGTAAAGGAGCTTTTGCAAAATCCCATCTATGAGGGTGAGCTGCTTATGCAGAAAACCTATACGACAGAGGTACTTCCCTTTACCAAAAAGCGAAATAATGGCGAACTGCCAATGTATTCTATCAAAGAAAACCAACCAGCAATTATCACACAGCAGCAGGCAGAAAGAGTGCGAGAAATCTATGCCTACCGCAGAATACAGATGGGCGTGGATGATAGCGGAAAATATCAAAATCGCTATGAATTCAGCAGCAAAATTATCTGCAAAGAATGCGGCGGAATATTTCGCAGGCAAAAAATTTATATCGGCAAACCCTACGAGAAAATACAATGGTCTTGTATTACTCACATTGAGAACATCAAAAAGTGCAAAATGAAAGCAGTGAGAGAGGGCATTATCAAGAATGCCTATCTTACCATGTGGAATAAGCTGGTCAGCAACTACAGCGAAATCCTCTATCCCCTCTTGGAATCACTAAAAAGTCTCAGAACCAGCCAAGAGCAGGAAGTGCAGATTTTTGAGCTGAATAATAAAATAACGGAATTAACAGAGCAGAGTCGTATCCTAAGCAGAGTTGTGCAAAAGGGATATATAGACTCTGCTATTTTTATGGAACAGCAAAATACTCTGAATGTCCAAATTGAAGAATACAAGAAACGGCGAAATGCCTTGCTTGATGATAACGGATATGAAAAAGAAATTGATGGTACAAACAGGCTGCTGCAAATTATCAAATATAACCCTGTCATTATGGAGGAATATCAAGAGGAATTGTTTACCCATACCGTAGACAAGGTGCTAATCGGAAAAAACGGAGAAATCACCTTCCGACTGATTAACAGCCTTGAACTTACAGAAATAATTACAAGGGGGTGAACCAAAATGCAAACACACTTACCCATTGGCTATAAAATGGTGGATGGCAAAATTCAGATTGAACAGGAAAAATCAGCTGCTGTAAAGAAAATATACAGCGAATATGTGAATGGAAAATCCATACTTGCCATCTCAAAAGAGCTGAAAGAAAACAATGTACCCAATGCCAATAATAAAACCAACTGGACGCATGGGGCAGTAGGGAAAATTCTGCAGAATACCAAGTACATGGGTGATGACCTGTATCCCCCACTTATCTCCAAGGAATTATTCCATCAGGCACAGGAAAAATGACAGCAAAAAAACAGCACAGTTAGGGAGAATGGCACAGCTTAACAGCATGAATAACCACCATGCTCTTACAAACAGGATATTTTGCGGAGAGTGCGGAGAGCCGTAGTCTGTATTGAACAGAGGGTTTGCTCTGTCAAGCATTGTCTTGAGCTGACCGGTTACGCTGTAATAGTAGACTGGTGTTGCGAATACCAGCACATCAGCGTCGTGCATTTTTGCTACTATATCAACTGCGTCGTCAGAAATCACGCAATGGCCAAGTTGCAAGCAACCAAAGCATCCTTTGCAAAAATTAAGTTCTTTATCGCGTAGAAATACTGTTTCGACTTTGTTTCCTGAACTTTCAGCTCCTTTTGCAAATGAAGCAACAAGCTCCTCTGAATTGCCACCTTTTCTTGGCGAAGATGAAATGATTAATACATTTTTATTCATATTGAAATACTCCTTTTTTAAATCTTGAAGTTACTAGCCTCATATGTTAGACTAATGATAATACCTAAACCTAACTTTAGGTCAAGGCATTTGTAAAAAGTTTTATATCGAAGTAAAGGCCGCCTCACTTTGATATATTAAGCTAGGAGGATTATATTATGTACACAATCGGACAAGTATCTGAAATGTTCAATATGCCGATATCAACACTTCGCTATTATGACAAGCAAGGCTTATTCCCTAATATTGAGAGAGTATCGGGCATCAGAAAGTTTAGCGAGAATGAAATAGAAGCTTTGAGAATAATTGAATGTCTTAAAAAGACAGGGCTTGATATAAAGAATATAAAGATTTTTATGGACTGGTGCGGCGAGGGAGCAGCATCTTATTCGAAGCGCAAAGAGTTATTTGAAAATCAGAAAGAACATCTTGAATTGGAAATTGAAAAGATGAATAAGGTTCTGGACATGCTAAAGTTTAAGTGCTGGTATTATGAAACTGCACTCAAAGATGGAAGTGAAGACAACCTAAAAGAACTCCCATCTGATAATATGCCGGACGAAATAAGACTGGCATTTGAGAATGCACATAAGTAAGAACTACTTTACAAGCACCTTTTTACCAGCTTGATATTTGTTTGGGATTTGTTCGATGGATAGACATTTGACATCGCTCTCAGATCCCTTCGCAATGGCGGCTAAAGCGGTAAAACTTGGCGAGTTGCAATATGCATTTAAGCCATTGAAAGAAGAGGCTGTCATAAACATTTTCAAGATGTGCATGGTAGACTAAGACAAAGAGCGACTACGCATTCAAGCGTGATCGCTCTTTCTTTTCATAAACCGTAAAAAATGTTACAATCTAATGAAATAAAGTAATCTGAATAGATGGAGATTAATATGAAAGCAAAAATTGCAAAGGATATATCGAAATTAGAGATTGTTTTAATAGTGTTGGTATGTTTCTCAATGGTTAGACAGTTCTTTCTTGGAAATTATAACAACTGTTTCCTTGGCATTCTTACATTGATTCTATTTATGGTACCACAGTTAATCGACGACAAGCTAAGTGTCACAATCCCAGTTGGACTGAAATCGGTAATATTGATATTTATTTTCAGCGCAGAGATTCTGGGAGAAATTAATGCTTTCTATGTTAAGATTCCTATCTGGGATTCAACCTTGCATACAGCAAATGGTTTTCTAATGGCAGCAATCGGTTTTGCGCTGATAGATATATTCAATCGAAGCGAGAAATTCTCAATTAAAATGTCACCATATTTTGTGGCGTTCTTCGCATTCTGCTTCTCAATGACAGTAGGCGTGCTTTGGGAGTTCTTCGAATTTGGAATGGACTGGTTTTTCTCAACAGATATGCAGAAGGATTGGATTCTTCCAGCCATTAATTCGGTAAAGCTTAATCCAGACGGATTGAATGTTCCGATACATGTAGCTATAAAATCTGTAGTTATAAATGGAGAACAATGGAATCTAGGCGGCTACCTTGATATCGGACTTGTAGATACGATGAAAGACTTGATTGTAAACTTTATCGGGGCCGTTGTGTTCTCAGTCATTGGAATTTTCTACCTTCAGAATAGGGGGAAAGGCAAAATCGCAAAGTCGTTAATACCGCAGGTTCGTGAGAGAAAGTAACAGAAATGATGGTTTAAATTGCACAGACTGTGTCAACGGGTGCTTGAAATAACGGCTCATTGTCCGTTATTGGGCAGAGTGATATAATAATCAGATAATCTAGCGTGAATAGTTCGGTAAATGCAAATAGTTCAGTAGATAAAATTTATCTCACATAGAATTTATAAAGTGAGGAGTTTCAAATGAATAGGCCAACAATTTTGATCGTTGAAGACAGCTTAATGAATCAGAAACTGTTAGGAGTGATTCTTAATGATGAGTATGATACATTTGTTGCTGACAATGGAGAAATAGCATTACAAATGCTCAACGACAAGAAGAATAAGTTCGATTGTGTAATATTGGACCTCATTATGCCAGTAATGGGAGGCTTTGCATTTCTGCGCGAAATAAAAGATAAACCAGCTTTTCAAGACTTGCCAATTATCGTTTCAACAGGTAGTAATGGCAAGGACCAGGAGAAGCTGGCTCTTGAACTTGGAGCTTGGGACTATGTCGAGAAGCCTTACGATAATCAGATTCTTAAATTTAGAATCAAGAATGTAATACAAAGAAGTCAACTTTCAGCATTCAAGAGACTAAAGTATCTTGCAGAATATGATACTCTAACAGACATCTATAATGGCAATAAGTTCAGGGAGAAGGCTAAAGAGAATTTGGATCGACATTCTGAAGAGATATTTGCCTTTGTTCGTTTTGATATTGACAGGTTTAAACTGATTAATGGATTGTATGGAAGAAGTGAAGGAGACAACTTGCTTAAGCATATTGCCAGTATTCTGAAAGAGCGGTTGTTTGCAGAACCTCAAGTGGTATATGGAAAGCTAGAAGGAGATGTGTTTGCTTTCTGTATTCCTTTTACTAATGAAGATAGACTTACCGAGTTGCTTCGAGATATAGAGAAGGAGATTAAAGAATATAATAAGGCCTTTGATATCTCACCAACCTTTCGAGTTTACATTTCTAAAGACCATGAAGTTCCAGTTGATGTAATGCTCGACAGAGCGTCTTTGGCATCAAGGGAATACAAAGGAAACTATTTGAATCCTATAGCCTTTTATAAGTCTGAAATGGAAGAGCAGCTCGAGCAAGAGCAAGCTATTATTAATGAGATGTACACAGCTCTTGAAGACAACCAGTTTGCTGTGTTTATTCAGCCGAAATACAATTTGAATAGCAATCGTCCGTCCGGAGGCGAAGCCTTGATTCGATGGAACCATCCAGTTAAAGGAATGCTTTCCCCGGATAAATTCATACCTATTTTTGAAAAAAATGTATTTATTACAAAGCTCGACTACTTCGTCTGGGAGCAAGTATGTAAGCTGTTGCACACATGGATTGATAAAGGAATCAATCCAGCACCTATATCTGTTAATGTATCAAGAGCAAATCTATATAATCCAGATATTGTGCAAGTCATTGATGATTTGGTCAAGAAATATGAAATACCGCACAACTTATTCCAGATTGAAATAACCGAAAGTGCATATATTGATAACCCGCAAATGGTAATAGTCTTCTCACAGAAGCTTAGGTATTTGGGTTACACGGTATTGATGGACGATTTTGGAAGTGGATATTCTTCTTTAAGCATCTTGAAGACAATGCCAATAGATGTGTTAAAGATTGACATTAGGTTTTTCGAAGAGACTGAGAAAAACGCCAGGGGCGCAAATATAGTTGCCAATGTAGTGCGTATGGCAAGATGGCTAGACTTAGTGGTTATAGCAGAAGGTGTTGAGACCGCTACGCAAGTTGACTTCCTGCATAGTTTGGGTTGCGATTATGTTCAGGGATATTATTTTGCAAAACCAATGAATGTTGAAGAATACGAGGTGCTCTCGGCACAGAAGAAGGCCGTAGAAATCAAGAGAGAGACAACAAATATCGAGCTTGACAGGCTGTGGGGAGTTGGACCGGAGATGCAATTGTTTTTTTCCAATGCATTGCAACCTATTGCTCTTTATGAATATGGTGGAGATAGTATTGAAATTGTTCGAATCAATAATGAATACATTTCTATTTTCGGAACTGTAATCGAACAGATTAAGGAATCATTGATGGAAACAATTATGCCAGATGATAGAGGTGTCCTGCTCGAAAGTTTTAAACAGTGCGCCGAAGAGAAGGGCAGCAAAGAATGTATTTATCAAAGAAAGGATATTGACGGGAAAGTTCGATGCATTCAGATTAAAATGCATTATATTTGCCAGCTCGGTGCAAAGAAAATTATCCTTGGATACATTACTGATAGAACTGAGCAGAAAAGACTAGAAGATGAGCTCAGGCGCGTGCTGGATGTCGCACTTCCTAAAGATGAGAAGATTCTATCTTTGAAGGGCTTGCCAAAGTCGGAAAGCAATGACGAAGGCGCTAATTTTGGACAAGTAATTGAGTCGATGCATGTAAAGGCCTATGTTGATGCACTAACTGATGTCTACAATAGGCGCTACTTTAATGAGATGCTTTTTGCATATCACGGACAGAATGAGCCGGTAAAGAGGCTGTCGCTTATAATGCTTGATATGAGCAACTTTAAGCATATCAATGACACATATGGACATTCAGTTGGTGATGAAGTACTTAGACAAGTTGGAAAACGACTAAAGCAGGGAACTAGCTCAAGCGATGCCGTTATTCGTTATGGAGGAGATGAGTTTGTAGTTATTCTAGTGAACTCTAGCGAAGACCATACAAGACATGTAATTGAGAAACTCCGCAAATCCATAAGGTGTATTTCATACGGTCCAAAGAGTGAGAAAAGGGCGAATGCAGATTTTGGATATTCTTATACTGAAGATTTTGACTTCCAAACGGAGTCCTTATCAGAGCTGTTTAGAGCTGCTGACTTTGCGATGTACAGTGAGAAGAGGAGCCGTATAGAAGCTGAAGGCGGCACAAAATATGATGATAGATAAAGGCTATTTTTGCAAATAGCTTTAGATATAGTGTGGTTAAGAAGTAAACGAAAGGAGGAGACAGCATGAATCCAATATTAGTGAAGCTAAAGAGCGCAGGGTGCAATGTTGATGTTGCCATAGAAAGATTTGTTGACGATGAAGACCTTTTGATAGAATGCATTGGGCAGGTATTAGATGACGACAATTTTAACAAGCTTCATCTTTCTGTTGAGAGAAAGGATGCAGAGGTTGCCTTCGAGGCGGCACATACACTTAAGGGGATTATTGCAAATACAGAATTAAATCCAATGAATGGATATATCGTTAAGATTGTAGAGCCTCTTAGAAACGGGGAATTTACTGGAGTGGAAGAGAATCTAAAGGCTTTGGAGAGAAGCCGTCAAGAATTGAAGAGTGTGATTAAATAAGTGTTGGCAGTGTTTTAAAAAGAATGTACCCGCTATCCTATAGTAATGGGTGCTTTCTTTTATATATATGATAATTAGCTGGATTAGTGTGTGTGAATCTCTAGTTAGCTTTGATGTCGAAGAAGGAAAGGAAATATTTACTGTGCAAAGAGAAGAATATTTAGTAATGAAGAAAAATGAACTTAAAAATGCTGAGAAGACTGCGGCTCAAATTGAGGCAGACCCCAGAGACTTTGTAAAGTACCGGGATTCGCGTCCAATCACTGATGTTAAGCATATGATTGAAACCAGTGCGGCAAAATATGCTGACCATGTTGCTTTCTACGAGAAGCCGGATAGGAACAGTCCGTATGGTACAAAGACATACAAAGAGATGCTTGAAGATATTAATGCGATGGGCACTGCATTGATCGAGCTTGGTCTAAAGGACAAGCGTGTAGCAGTAATTGGCGCTAATTCATCAAGATGGGCATTGTCATATTTGGCTATCGTATGCGGAACTGGAATCGTAGTCCCTTTTGACAGAAGCCTTTCTGACGAAAGCTTAGAAGAGATGGTAAAGATGTCAGATGTTGACGCTGTAATTTGTGACCAGAAATATGTTGAAGTTTTTGCTAATATCAAGAAAAAAAGAGGCAATCATCTTAAAACAATTATTGACATGCAGTGTGAGGAAGACACAAAGAATGTATTGTCATGGACTTCGTTACTTGAGAATGGCAAGAAGCTCCTTGCAGAAGGTGACAGAAGGTTCGTCGATGCAGAAATAATTAGAGATGAGATGAGTATCTTGTTATTTACTTCAGGAACAACAGGACTGTCAAAGGGCGTAATGCTCTCTCATGGCAATATTGCAGAGGACCTTATGGCTGCACCGACAGTTCTTCAAGTAAACGATGATGATATCTTTTTCTCAGTGCTTCCGCTCCATCACACCTACGAGTGTACTTGTGGATTCTTGATGCCGCTTTATAAAGGTGCTGCTATCGCTTATTGCGAGGGACTTAAGTATATAACAAAGAATCTCCAAGAGGTTAGACCTACAATGTTCCTCGGTGTTCCTGCAATTTTTGAGCTTCTTTATAAGAAGATTTGGCAGAATATTGAAAAGCAGGGCAAGGGTAATACCGTAAGAAAAGCAATTAAAGTCAATAATGTTACTAAGAAGGTTGGACTAGATATCGGTAAGATTTTCTTTAAGGATATTACAGCGGTTTTCGGTGGGAGAATGCGTATCCTAATCTGCGGCGGAGCAGCAATTAATCCTGATGTTCTAAATGGAATTAGGGATTTTGGAATACAGGCCCTCCAAGGCTATGGATTAACAGAGTGTGCGCCACTTGCAGCTTTGAACCCAGATACGGCACCGGTGGCAAACTCAGTTGGAGTTGCATTCCCGGGCATCAATCTAGATGTGAAGAATGTGGATGAAACTGGAATAGGAGAGCTTGCTATTCAAGGAGCAAATGTAATGCTTGGATATTACAATATGCCAGAATTGACTAACGAAGTAATTGTAGATGGCTGGTATTACACAGGCGATATGGGATATATGGATGAAAAGGGTTATGCTTATATTACAGGAAGAAAGAAAAATGTAATCATCACTAAGAATGGCGAGAATGTTTTCCCAGAAGAAGTTGAATATGCTTTAAATCTTTCGCCTTATGTACTAGAGTCAATGGTCTTTGAGAAGGAATCTAGCAGGAAAGAAGACAAGATTCTAGCCGCAGCAATTGTTGCAGATGTTGAAGAAATTGAAATGGCATTTGGCAAAGATGTCTCTCATAGAAAAATTGAGGGAATCATCAACGATGTAGTTAAGGATTACAACAAGAAGAGAGCGCTTTTCAAGAGAATCAAGCATGTAATTGTTCGTGAGACTCCGCTTAAGAAGAACACATCTAATAAAATTGTGAGATTTGAGGAAGAGAACAAGAAGTAGATACACTATTTTGCCTACTAAAGACGATGCAAATATATGCATCGTCTTGTTTTTTTACAAAGTTAAGATTTGTTTAGGTTTGTATTAAGTAAATGTTAAGATTTATCAATTAAAATATACAGGCAATGGGCGTGCATACTGGTTTATTCTATCTATGCTAAGTTTACTTAAACTTCGAATCACACTAATCCAAACAACCGAAATGAAATTTCAGCAAATCACGCCTATTGTTTATCTATTTTAAGGGGAAGAAATAAATATGCAGTTGAATTTAACAACAGATTACGCAATTAGAACACTGCTATTCTTGGCATCAAGAAATCAGCAAATACCGGCTGCAGAAATATCTGGGAAGCTCGGAATCAAGACTACCTATATACTAACTTTTACTCGCAAGCTTCGTGACGCGAAGATAATTGCCTCAGCGCCTGGTGCACATGGTGGCCTCAGACTAGCAAGAGATCCTTCGGAAATCACTCTGCTTGAAGTAGTTGAACTTATGGAAGGAACTACAAGAATTAATCGATGTCTTGATGACGATTATTATTATCATCTTGGAGAAGAAGAGTGTTCCGTTAGAGAGGTTTATCAGTCATTGCAAGATGACTTTGAAGCAAAACTGAGACAGATAACGATAGAGGACTTAATGGATAAAAGGAAATAAACAAGGAAATGATAAAGAGCCGTTTAATGAAAAACGGCTCTTTTGCTACGATAATATTTAATAATGCTGTCTATGAAAATTAAGCTTCTTTAAATT
>JAAZHB010000085.1 GCA_012510935.1 Clostridiales bacterium | reverse complement strand
ATAAGTAGTGTCAAGATTGATGGAATTCTTCACGAATTTTCAACAATTCCTGGCGTTAAGGAAGATGTTACAGAGATCATTCTGAACCTCAAGAGACTTGCCGTTAAGATTGACGGCGACGAGGATAAGCGTGCAATCATTAACGCTGTTGGACCTAAGGAAGTTACTGCAGCTGATATTATTTGTGACGCAGATACAGAAATTTTCAACCCTGATCTTCATATCGCAACACTTGCAGATAATGCAACACTTGTTATGGATATGAATATTGTAACTGGAAAGGGATATGTTCCTGCAGATCAGAATAAGAACGACAATTCTTCAATTGCAACAATTCCAGTAGACTCAATATTCACACCTGTTAAGAAGGTAAACTTCAGCATTGAGAATACTAGAGTCGGACAGGTTACAGATTATGACAGGCTAATCCTAGAGATTTGGACAGATGGTTCAATTGAACCTGCTGAGGGTATGTCAATTGGTGCGAAGATTATTCAAGAGCACCTGGAATTATTCATTGGACTCGGCGAAGATGTCGGAGAAATGAAGTTCATGATTGAAAAGGATGAAGATCGTAAGGAGAAAGCTTTGGTTATGGCAATTGAGGAACTTGAACTATCAGTTCGTTCTTTTAACTGCCTGAAAAGAGCTGGAATCAATACAGTTGAAGAACTTACACAGCGTACAGAAGATGACATGATGATGGTTCGTAATCTTGGAATGAAGTCGCTGGTGGAGGTTAAGAACAAGTTGGCAGAACTAGGACTTTCCCTAAAGCCAATTGATGAATAGTCGAAAGGAGTAGATTGATGAAGGGTTACAGAAAGCTGGGCAGAAACACTGCACACAGAAAATCCATGCTGAGAAACCTGGTAACTGATCTCCTTAGAGAAGGCAGAATTACAACAACAGAATGCAGAGCTAAGGAAGCTGGCAGAATTGCTGAGAAAATGATTACACTTGGAAAGCGTGGAGATCTTCATGCAAGAAGACAGGTACTAGAGGTTGTTTTCGATGAGGATGTTGTAACAAAGCTGTTTGAGGAGATTGCTCCATCATACGCAGAGCGTAATGGTGGTTACACAAGAATTCTTAAGCTAGGACCTAGACAGGGAGATAATGCAGAAGCAGTTTTCCTAGAGCTAGTATAGGCAACAAACATTAATTAGCGGAGCTGCGGCTCCGCTTTTTTATAGGAAATTATTTTAGAGTGAGGCGAGAGACATCGTGGCTTTTTAAAAAAATATCTAGTTTAGGGAGTATCGAAATAGCCAAGGGTGTTGTGAAATGCCCTTTGTAATGATATAATATTTAAGCCTTTAGATTACGTGCAGTGCGTAGGGGTCCTGCGCAATGTGGCGCCGTGAACCTTGTCAGGTCCGAGAGGAAGCAGCAATAAGCGGTTTGCATCATGTGCCGCAGATAAGCCTCTACGCACTGTACGGCACCTAAGGGTACTTTTTTTAGAAAGAAATAATGAGGAGGGATTTATAATATGCAATTAGCATTATATAGGGCTGAAAGGCCGGAAGTATTTAATGAAATTATTGGACAGAAGCAGATTGTTAGAATCCTCCAGAATCAGCTCAAGAGTGGAACCGTTGGACAGGCGTATCTTTTTACAGGAACACATGGTACGGGAAAGACAAGCACAGCAAGAATTCTTGCGAAGGCACTGAATTGTCTTGAACCGGTGGACGGACTTCCATGTGGTAAATGCGCAAATTGCGAGGCTATAAGAGAAGGAAGATTTATTGATGTCATTGAGCTAGATGCAGCTTCAAATAATGGAGTTGATAGTTTGAGGTCAATTATCGATTTAGTTAAGTATCCGCCAACAGTGGGCAAATATAAGGTTTTTATTATTGATGAGGTTCATATGCTGTCTATTGCAGCGGAGAATGCTTTTCTTAAGACTCTCGAGGAGCCGCCAGAGTATGCAATGTTCATCTTGGCAACGACAGACCCTCAGAAAGTCAAAGCGACAATAAAATCAAGATGCATGCAGCTGAATTTTCGAAGAGTATCTGAAGCTGAGCTTGCAACAGGAATGAATAATATATGTGCGAAGAGAGGCGTTAACATTACAGAAGATGCGCTTTATCTGATTGCAAAGATGTCAGATGGTTCAGTAAGAGATGCTTTGAGTCTTCTGGAACAGTGCATGGCAGCTGGAGACCCACAGATTGATAGAAAGCTTGTTCTTGAGTACACAGCGTGTGCGGGCGAGGACTTCTACCTTGAGCTTACTAAAGCGGTTATAGAGAATCGTATTGGAGATGCGCTTTCGAGTATCGATGACATTATGAATGAGGGCAAAGATGCAAAGCAGGTGATTAAAGACTGGCTTGAGCATTATAGGAATCTCATGATATGCCGATATGTGAAGGATGCTGACAAGATACTTAAACTATCTAAAGAGAATGTATCCAGAATCGAAGATCAAGCGAGGGCGATTGAACCAAGCTCAATTGAGGGAGCAATCAAAACTTTATCAGAGTTTGTTAATCTAGGGAGATATTCAGACAGACCCAGGATTTTGCTAGAAACTGCTGCTGTAAAGCTAATGTCAAATGATTCAGATAATGAACCAACTATAATTAAGAAAAGAACAGCGAGCGCGCCGAAGACTGATGCATTAAAGCAAAATTCAGTTTCGGAACAAAAGTCTACACCGCAGAAGAATTCAATACCGGTACACGAGGAGAAGGCTATTGAGGATGTATCGTCAAATGAACTTAGATTCGAAGTTCCTAAGCAAGACGCTGATACAGAGGAAGCTAATAGGAAGCTTGCGATGGCAACGACTAATGCAGGTGATGCAACCGACATGTGGAAGCGGATTGCAGAAGAAGTTGGGAAGATATCAAGGCCTATTGGAATGCTGGCTAATAGAAATAGCCAAGCAATAAGCTATGACAATAATGAACTTGTTGTTATGATTAGAAAAGCAAAACTACCATTTGTACAGGATGCGGCGGACGATATCTCTCGTGTAGCGAAAGATTTTTTTGGGGAAATGACATATGTATCCTTTAAAATCGGTGAGCCTAAAGAGGCGATAGTTAACGGTGACGATGTTGAAGAGATGGCAGATAATGTACAGACACTTCTAGGGTGCGATGTTGATATAACATAATACGAAGATTTTTATCGGAATTAAATAAGCAATACGATGTAAGAAAAGGAGAAAAAATGGGCAGAGGAATGAAGGCAGGCAAGCTTCCTAAGCAGAAGCAGCCAGATATGCAAAAGCAGCTAAGACAGGCAATGCAAATGCAGAATGAGATGGAGAAGGCTCAAGCAGAAATTGAGAAGAAGGAACTTACTACAACTGCTGGCGGTGGAGCTGTAGAGGTTACAGTAAATGGAAAGAAGGAATTAACTAAGCTGGTAATAGATGAAGAGGTTGTATCACCGGATGAGGTTGATATGCTTCAAGACCTTATCATGGCAGCTGTTAACGAGGCTATTAGACAGATGGATAAGCTTGCCGAGGATGAGATGGCTAAGATAACTGGAGGATTGGGAGATCTTGGCGGAATGGGTGGACTGGGCTTCTAATGAATAGGTACCCAAGGGCGCTCACTAGACTTATTAATGAACTGTCACATCTTCCGGGTATTGGCAATAAGACAGCGCAGAGGCTTGCGTACCATATCTTGTCAGTTTCAGACAAGGAGGCTAATCAGCTGGCTGAAGCAATTGTTAATGCGAAGAGGAGCCTTAGGTATTGCTCTGTTTGTGGTAATTTAACAGACCAGGACCCTTGTTTGATTTGTCAGGATTCAGAGAGAAACCGCAAGATTATTTGTGTTGTTGAAACGCCTCAGGATGTAATGGCCATTGAAAGGATTAGAGAGTACAATGGATTGTATCATGTTCTTCATGGCGCGATATCTCCATCAGAAGGGAAAGGCCCTAATGATATTAATCTTAAGTCGCTTATAACACGATTACAAGGTAACTCAGAGGTTGAAGAAATAATTGTGGCAACGAATCCTAATATTGAAGGTGAAGCTACAGCAATGTATATAAGTAGGTTGTTAAAACCAACAGGGATTAAAGTGACAAGAATCGCACATGGAATTCCAGTTGGAGGCGACCTTGAATATGCAGATGAAGTTACGCTCTTGAAAGCGGTTGAGGGCAGGCAAGAAATTTAGATATTAACAGAAAAATCAGAGGCAAGATGCTTAGTAATGCATCGGCCTCTGATTTTTACAAAAGGAGAAAATTAATCTTTAATTAGTATCTTCTGGTAGCTTAGTTACATCTATCCATTCAATAGCTTTAGAATACTTGTATAAATCATCACAACTTAGCTCAATGGCGCTATTGCTAGAGCCGCAAGCAGGGAAGACAGTGTCAAAACGACGAAGCGACTCATCGCAATAGATATGTACATCGTCGCGATTAATATCAAAAGCGCAAACACCTCCAACCACATAGCCTGTATATTCAACAGCTTCCTCATGACTTAGGAAAGAACCTTTTTCGTGGAAAACCGCCTTATATTTCTTGTTGTCTACTCTTGCATCGCCTGCCATCTGAACAAGAGTACATCCTCCATCTTTTCTTTTAAATGAGATTGTTTTGCATATGCGAGCTCCTTCAACACCAACCGCTTCAGCGGCGAGATCTACTGTTGCACTAGAAACATCAAATTCCATAACCTTGTCATCCAAACCGAATTGTCTAAAATAATTACAAACTCTTTCAACCGACATAATAAATCCTTTCACAATTAAAAATTCATAACCCATTAAAATTACAAACAATATCTCTGATGAAAAAAGTATATCATACAAAATTCATAATACAAGTATGTAAATATTGTGAATATTTAGATTATTTCACAAAAAAGAAAAAAATATTTGTGCAAGTATTGCAAAAAATAAATTTTCATTATATAATATCGAAACAAGGACAGTTGTCCTGTTTTTTTTATCAAAGAACAATGTGCAAGGGCTTTGATGAAATATATTTTTATAGAAATTATATAAATAAAGGAGATCGATGAAATGAGTAATAAGAATAACAACAATGGAAGAGAAAGCTGGACGAGCAATGCAGGCTTTCTTTTTGCTGCAGTTGGATCTGCAGTAGGACTGGGTAATCTCTGGGCATTCCCGTTTAAGATGGGCGCAAATGGAGGATTTGCATTTCTATTAGTATATTTGGTACTAGTTGTAGTTGCTGGATATCCGCTAATAATGACAGAGCTTGCGTTAGGACGCAGAACAGGAAAATCAATCATTCCAGCTTATAAAGCATGCTCAAATGGAAAGATGACAATAGTAGGTGTATTTGGAGCACTTTCTCCGTTCTTTATCCTAGGATTTTACTGCTATCTTGGTGGATATGCGCTAGAATATGCAATTGCAAATTTTGGCGATATTTTTGGAGCAAGCTGGGGAGTTGGAGGAGTAGAGGGAGCCGAGTACTTCACAGCACTATTCACTAATCAGGGCAAATCAGTAGCTTATACCTTAGTCTTTATCGGAGTTACAATTTTTATTGTAGCAAGAGGTATAAAGGGCGGAATCGAGAAGTTCAACACTTTCGCTATGCCTGCGCTTACCATAATTCTTATTATTACAGCCATTAGATCTTGCACATTACCAGGAGCTTCAGAGGGACTAGCATTTATACTTAAGCCAAATTTTGAGCCATTCGCGGGTACAGGATGGGTTAAGGTTCTAGCATCAGCTGGAGGACAAGCATTCTTCTCACTATCACTAGCAATGGGAATTCTTGTAACATTTGGATCTTACATGGATAAAGATGTAAGTATTGCTAGAAATGGAATCATCATCCCTCTTGCTGATACAGCGATAGCACTACTTGCTTCATTTGCTATCATGCCAGCAGTATTTGCTTTTGGTATGGAGCCAGGCGCTGGCCCTGGTCTTCTATACATGACACTACAGAATGTATTTAATAGCATGGGATCAGCAGGGGCAATATTCGGATTCTTGTTCTATGCTCTAGTAGTCTTAGCTGCATTAACATCATCTATATCTGTTCTTGAGGCTATTATTGCATCATTTATTGATGGAGACTTGGACAAAGGAAAGGGAAATAAGAGAATAAAATATGCTCTTATCTTTGGCGCAATCACAGCAGTGATGGGAGTAACAGTTGCTCTTGATGGACTTGGTACTTATCTGCCAATGTGGTTTGGAAAGTGGTGCTGGCTCGATGGATATGATCTTCTTGCAGAAGGAGTACTTATGCCAGTAGGCGCACTTTTGACAGTTATTTACTTTGGCTGGTTCAGAAAAGGCTACATTCAGGAAGAGATATCTTCAAGTTCAGCCTTTAAGGGAGAGAAGTTCTTTACTTTCTGCCTCAAATTTATAGCTCCATTATTCTGTATGTTAATCTTGGTTGGACAGCTAGATTCTTTCTTCGGATGGGGATTATTCTCGTAGGAAGAATAGTATCGATATAAAAAATATTCACATAATTACTAGAAGAGAGCTGCTATTAGAGGCAGCTTTTTTCTTTGAAAAAATTTTAATAATATCTGTTGACATGTGCTTTAGCAGAGTGTATTATATCTAACATAAAATACTTTAGCGCGATAAAGCAATAAAGCGTTAAAGCGAAAGCAAGCGTGTGTTAATTAAGAAAAGAAAGACAATCGAAAAGGGGAAGAAAGAAATGAAAAAGAGAATTTACGCATTGGGAATGGCAGCTGCAATGATTGCAGGTACGGTATTAATGACAGGTTGCGGATCATCAGATGACAACTCAGAGGATCTAGCTTATGTAAAGGACAAGGGAACACTGGTTGTTGGAATCACTGATTTCGAGCCAATGGACTATAAGGATGCAGATGGTAATTGGGTTGGATTTGATGCTGACATGGCGACAAATTTTGCTAAGTCAATTGGGTGTGAAGTTGAATTTGTAGAAATCGATTGGGATTCAAAGCAGCTTGAACTTCAGAATAAGAGCATTGACTGTGTATGGAATGGAATGACTCTCACTGGTGAAGTGAAAAAGTCAATGGAGACTTCAAATGCATATTGCGAGAACGCACAGGTAGTTGTTGTTAAAAGCAGCGTAGTGGATCAATATAAGGATAAGGATTCATGCAAAGGTTTGACATTTGCTGTCGAGGCAGGCTCAGCTGGAGCAGAAGCTGTAAAGGAAGAAGGCTGGGAATCAGTAGAAGTATCAACTCAATCAGCCGCGCTTTTAGAGGTGCAAGCAGGAACAGCAGATGCTGCTGTAATCGACCTTCTAATGGCTGGTGCAATGGTCGGCGAGGGAACATCATTTGATGACTTAGGATATACAATTTCTCTTACAACTGAAGAATATGGTGTTGGATTTAGGCAGGGTTCAGACCTAGCAGCAGCACTAAATGAATACTTCAAGACTATTTATGAAAGTGGAGAGATGAAGGAGATAGCTACAAAGTACGGAACACAAGAGACAATCATAGAACAGAAGTAAGTTACCTTTCTATCTAACCTGTGTTACAATAACATAGCTTTTCGTAGATAATAAACTATAAAGCGGGGTCCCACATGGGACCCTAGCTATTTACAAGGAGAAAATGTAATAATGTTACAGTCTGTATTACAAGAACTAACGATTGGATTTGGAATGACTTTAGAGTTGTTTGTAATAACGCTCATTGGGGCAATCCCTCTAGGCTTGGTAGTAGCCTTCGGATCCATGTCAAAGATTAAGCCAATAAAATATTTAGCGAAAGCCTTTGTATGGGTAATGAGGGGAACACCGTTAATGTTGCAACTCATTATCGTGTACTATGGGCCAGGACTTCTTTTTGGCACAAACATATGGGGAATGGGAACTACTGGACGATTTATCGCAGTTGTTGTTGCTTTTGTTATAAATTATGCAGCTTATTTTTCTGAGATATACAGGGGTGGAATCGAGAGCATTCCGCAAGGTCAATATGAGGCTGGACAGATGCTCGGTCTTACGAAAACACAAATCTTTTTCCGAGTTATTCTTTTGCAGGTTGTAAAAAGAATTATCACACCGATGAGTAATGAAATAATTACATTGGTAAAGGATACATCTCTTGCTAGAGTAATAGCTGTATATGAGGTTATTTGGATGGGACAAGCCTTTATTAAGTCCGATGGAATAATCTGGCCACTCTTTATGACGGGTCTTTATTATCTCGCATTTACGGGTGTTTTAACTGTGTTACTTGCTAAGCTCGAAGACAAGTTTAGCTATTTCAATTAGGAGGATCAAATGTCAGTACTTGAAGTTAAGAACTTGAAAAAATCATTTGGGGATTCTACCGTTCTCAAAGGGGTAGACATTTCGCTAAATAAAGGCGAGGTACTTGCAATTATTGGACCTTCTGGAGGCGGCAAGACAACACTGCTTCGTTGTATTAACCTGCTTGAGAGAGCAGATGAAGGGACCTTAGAGGTAAATAACGAACTTGTATATGATGGCAAGACGACAGAGATGTCAGAGGAAGATATAAGAAAAAACAGGTTGCATTTTGGAATGGTTTTCCAGCAATTTAATCTTTTTCCACAATACAATGCATTACAAAATGTTACTCTTGCTCCAAAGCTTAATAAGAAAGATAGTGCTGAAGATATCGATAAGATGGCAAAGGCGCTTCTTGACAGAGTTGGGCTTTTTGATAAGGCGGACAATTATCCTTGTGAGCTATCAGGTGGACAGCAGCAAAGAGTAGCTATTGCAAGAGCTCTTGCAATGAATCCAGATATACTTTGCTTTGACGAGCCAACATCCTCATTGGATCCAGAAATTACAGGTGAAGTCCTTAAGGTAATAAAGGCACTGGCTGAAGAGGATACAACAATGATTGTTGTAACTCACGAGATGGGATTTGCCAGAGAGGTTGCAGACAGAGTAATATTTATTGATGATGGGGTTATTGCCGAAGAGGGAAGCCCAGAAGAGGTGTTTGAGAATCCTAAATCTCAAAGATTGAAGGACTTCTTAGGAACAGTTCTTACCGCATAAAGGTATAGAATTATATAGTAGGAAGATAAATCATAGAGCCGATTAATTGGAGTATTAGCCCCCCCAAATTAATCGGCTCTTTAGCTTCTCTAATATTAATTAAAGACTTATCTATATGGTTCTATATAGGTCTAGCCTGATATATCTGTTAATCGCTGATATCTTCGTCGAGTTTCAGATTAACTGTATAACCAGGGAATTCTTCCTCAATATGAGCTTTAACATGGTTACATATTGCTACTATATCAGGGGCACCAAATTCCACTACTAGGTCAAGACAAATGAGATTGTTTTCTTCCGATACATAGAAGCCATGGAGATTTTTAACATATTGATGAGTCAGAATAAGCTTATATATTTCATTTCTCATCTTTATTATGTCTGGACGGCTCGTATTGCTTGCGTAAATTCCAATAGCCGTCATAACAACATTATGAGTATCATAAACAACATCAGAAATTTTTCGTAGCGTGCCATCAAGCTCGCTAATAGTAAGATTATCATCTACCTCAATGTGGACAGAACCAAGATAAATATCGGGACCATAATTATGGAGATATAGATCGTATGCGCCATTTACGCCATCAATAGAAGAAATAGTTCTTTTAATAGCTATCGAAAGACTCCTATCAACCCTTTCACCAAGAAGAATGTTAATCGTCTCCATAAGAATATCATAGCCGGCTTTCAGAATTACAATGGAGATTGCCGCACCTAGGTAGGCTTCAAGGCTCATGCCTGTTGTCATATATATTATTGCTGCGAGAAGAGTTGTCGCAGATATAAATACATCGTTTCGTGCGTCAAGTCCAGACGCTTGAAGTGCTTGAGAGTTTGTGCGTTTGCCAACCTTTGTTGAATAGCGGCTGAGCCATATTTTTACTAAAATAGCAACGACTATGATGACAAGTGATGGAGCGCTATATTCTGGTGTTACAGGGCTTATGATTTTCTTAATAGACTCTACCAAAGCAGTAAATCCTGCATAGAGTATTATTACAGAGATTGTCATTGCACTGATGTATTCGACTCTACCATGCCCAAATGGATGTTTGTAGTCAGGCGTTTGGCTTGCAAGCTTAGTTCCAATTACAGTTATAACTGAGCTAACTGCGTCGCTAAGGTTGTTAATAGCATCGAGCGAAATAGCGATAGAGTGCGTAAAGAAACCTACTCCTGCTTTGAAAATCGATAACAGTACGTTCGCGACTATTCCAGTTATGCTCGCTTTCATTATATCTGACTGACGATTATTGGTTAGGTTTTCGTAATTTGATGCCATTTTAAATTCCTTCTTTCGCTTGGATTGCATTCTTAATGGTGTAAGTGATTATAGTAATTAAATATAGCGGTAAATGCTAATCCATATTCTGTCTTTCTTGGATCTAGCACCTATCTCGGAGACAACAGCTTTCCCTTTACCTCTTAAAACTAGGCAGCTTCCCTCGACAACTCGGTAGTCTGGCTTAGTTTGTTCAATATGGTCAACCGAGACTATCCCAGAGAGGATAGCAGTTTGTGCCTTAGAGCGCGATATCTTAAAAGCAGTTGAAATAATATTATCTAGTCTTAAAGACGGCACTATATCTTTGATTATAGATTTCTGAAGAGCAGGAATAATAAGCTGATTGAGTTCTACTACTGAAAGAACTGCTTCAGAGCGACCAATTTGTCCATATTCGTTTAATAGAAAACCAGACATTTCTTCCATTATAATAATGTCTGCTCCGGCACACACAGTTGAGCTGGTTGTAGTACTCCCGGATTGCTGTTGTTCATACTTGCTAGACTCAGAACGCACAAGAATGTCTCCTATAACAGAACGATCTATTCCAAGCCCTAGAATTGAACCAAGGTAGTCTCTGTGTGTTAACTGACGAGATCCTTTCGGAATTTCAACACGCAGCACAGCTAGCTCGTTAAACTCATCTATATCTTCAGTGCTGATATATGATGGCAAGCAGATTAGCTGTCGTCTCTCAGCTTCATCATATCCTCCGTAAAGCAGACATGAGATGTCTGATGAGTGCCCGATTTCAGCCATGGCAAGAGCTTGCTCATGGGAATTCAAGAAACCCGTAGAGGCGATGTAATTTCCCTGCCTGCATTGACTAATCTTATCTTGAATTTTTGCAATAATTATCTTGTCGTTGTTCATTTCTGTACTTTTAATTTCTCTCCTAGTCGATTAATTATCCCAATGAGCTGCCCGGACAAAATTACCGTTAGTAAGGAGAATGCAATTCTGTTCCAACCTAAATATGAAATAGAAAGAAGAAGCACTAACACATCACTAAATATATATGCCCATCGGATATCAATTTTAAATGCTGAACTCGCAATCATCGCAATGGCGTCATCTCCACTAGGGGCTCCACCTGCAATAACGCAAAGACCGGTGCCGACTCCTACGAAAAGTGCACCAAGTAGAGCAGCAGCAAATGGCATATTCGCAAGTTCGAGCCACAACGGACCGATTTGTTCGCATATACTATAGAAAGAAGAGAAACTAATACTTGCTATACCAGAATAAACAATAAATGAATGGCCAAGAACCTTCCATCCTGTTATATAGCAGATAAGATTCATAATAAAACTTGAAACTGATGGAGAGAGATTAAACCAATGCTTTAAGAGAAGGGTCATGCCCAAAATGCCTCCTTCAGTTACTCCGGAAATTTGGTGAACGTTGAATAGCCCAAATGCCAGAATTCCACTCCCGACTATGCATAATACTATGTATTTGAACCGCAAGAAGCCTTTTATTTCGGCCCAAATATTGTTAAGTTTCATTTTATTGTTTCTTTTATACCTTTCTATAGTGTGATTTCTCGTTACCGTCGTAATTATGACAATGAAGATACTTCATACAAATACGGCTTTGTAGCTTTATACAATTCTGTATATTATATAACAAAATAATTAATAGGTGTAAAGAATCTTCGTCTAGTGTAAAATAGATTTAAATGTATATTGAATGTTTCATATAAAGGTTATTGGAACAGATTGAAAGGAAGGATACAAATGAAATTACAGAACAAAGTAGCTGTTATTACAGGCGGAAGTAGGGGCATTGGATTTGCTACTGCTTCAAAGTTTCTTGAAGAAGGAGCAAGTGTAATTATTTGTGCATCAAGAGAAGAGACTGCAATAAAAGGTGTTGATAAGCTAAAGGAATTACATCCAGGTTCAGTCGTTGAAGGTATTTGGCCAGCAGTTGCAGACTATGAAGCTGTTCAAAAGGCTTTCGATGAAATTATTAAAAAGTATGGAAAGATTGATATTCTTGTCAATAATGCGGGTATCTCAGAAGATACTCCAATTGAAGACTACACGCCAGAGCTTTTCGACAAGGTTATGAATCTAAATGTTAAGGCTTTATTTAATTGTTCAAAGGCAGTAGTTCCAGGCATGACAGAGAATGGCGGCGGAGTAATCCTAAACACCTCATCAATGGTGTCAAAGTATGGACAAGCAAAGGGGCTTGCATATCCAACATCAAAATTTGCTGTTAATGGAATGACTCTTTCTCTAGCAAGAGAACTAGCACCTAAGGGAATTAGGGTAAATGCTGTCGCACCGGGGGTTACAGAGACAGATATGATGAGAAATGTTCCTGAACAATATATCAAGCCGCTTATTGCTAGTATTCCACTACAAAGACTTGGACAACCAGAAGACATTGCTAACGCATATGCTTTCCTAGCATCGGAGGATGCTTCATATATTTCTGGACAGATTATTGGAGTTGATGGACTGGCAAGAGCTTAATTAATCTTTGCTAAGAGCAATAGGATTTTAGATAATTGCCTAATGCAACAATAAGCATAAGAGTTTTGTCACAATTAAAACAAGTAATTGGAATGAACAATAGCATAGAAATCGCAAAAAGAATAGCAACAAAGGTTTCAGAAAACGGCGGACGAGCATACTTCGTAGGTGGTTTTGTACGAGACTTTCTTATTGGTGAAAAAAGCAAGGATATTGATATTGAGGT